>CAXMOL010000120.1:0-11190 GCA_964194935.1 uncultured Kiloniellaceae bacterium | reverse complement strand
GTTCGAATCCCCTCACAATCGATGAAACCCGGCATCAATGCCGGGTTTCATCTGATTATGTGGAGGTGAGGGGATTCGAACCCCTGACCCCTTGCATGCCATGCAAGTGCTCTGCCGAGCTGAGCTACACCCCCGAGCGGGCGGAAGTGTATCAGTCGCCGGTCAGGAAATTGCCGGCTCGAAGGAGAGGCGAGGTGCGTCCGACCACAGGCGTTCCAGGTCGTAGTAGGCGCGGGTTTCCTCATCGAACACGTGGACTACAACATCGCCGTAGTCGAGCAGAACCCAACTGCCGTCGTCCATCCCCTCTCGACGCAACGGCCGGCGATCCTGGACCTTGAGTTGCATCTCAGTCTCCTCGGCGAGAGTGATGACGTGGCGTCGCGATGTACCGCTGGCAATGATGAAGACGTCGGTGAGCACGATTAGCCCGGAAACGTCCAGCAAGCTGATGTTCAGCCCCTTCTTGTCATCGATGGCAGCTGCCGCGGCTTGCGCAGTGCTGGATGTCTCAGGATGTATGGCGATGAAGGATCATCCTTCCCCGGATGGGATGTCGTGTCCCACGATGATAGAGATGTCGACGACACCAGACGGCGCTCGAACTTCCAGGAACAGCAGCCCTCTACCGAGCAAACCAACAATCTCGCGAGCCCACGCTTCGGCATGATCACCCTGAGCCACGACGAGCGTGTCCTCGTAGTCGAAATCGTCGGCATTGTCCGTGCGGACGATTCGAAAGCCGTCACGAACCAGGATCCCAGCGATATCCGCGGTTGTTCCGATTCGGCCATTTCCGTTGAGGATCTCTATCCGAGGGCGCCCACCGGGGCGAAGGAGCAAGTGACTCAGTCGATTGGTAACAAAGTCGTCGGCTTGTTGACCAGCCGGGATCAGAGCCTCAACCCCGGTCGAGGACTGCGCCCGCCCGACCGGCACGGTCGCCAAAAGCGCATCGGAGTCCGCCGCAACCGTGACAAAGAGGTCGGCAGCCTCTGGTGCATCGCTGCCGCCAAGCGACGTTATCCGGTCGGCAACACCTGGCGACTCGGCGACTGCTCCAAGAACTGTGCGCCAGGCCGACCCCTGTCGTTGAATCCACTCAAAGTCGTCTCCGGTTCCGGCCGTGGTCAGCAAGACCTCTACAAAATCAGGCGTCACCTCTGTCGCTCCGGCGGCCAAGATCCTGGCGACCGTTCCATCCGGCTCCTCGACGAACAACGGGACGGAAAGATCGACCACCACCGGACCGGGCAGGCCATCAGAAACCGATCCGGCTGGAAGCTCAGCCACGCCGTCGAGCCTGATCCCGAATTCGTTGGTAACGGCCAGAGCAGCCAACTCGGGGCCACCAAACACCAGTGCTTCCACCAGGCGGAACTCGCCGAACCCGGGCACCGGTAGAAGCAAGTCCTGCGGCAGCACTATCAACGTCGGCGGACCTGCTGGGTCCGAGGCAAGCAGGGCAAAGGCAGCATCACCCTCACCGGAGCCGAGAACAACGAGCACACTCGAGGACACTCCCTCCAGGGACCTCTGTGCCACCTCACTCTTGGGCTCCGCAGCAGCCAGGTCGCGCAATTTGGTCGACCATCCGCTGATCGCATCCACAGGGGAATCGAATGCATCTCCGAGCTGAGAGCGACCGAAATATCCGGCAGCTACAAGCCCAAGCACCAGACCCAACACCACCAGGCGACGGCCACTACTCATAAAGGCTGTGTTCGATCAAATAGTCGTGGACAAGCTCGGGGACGTAGAACCGAATGCTCTGACCGGCTCGGGCCCTGCGACGCAGCATGGTCCCACTGACGGAGAGTTCGGGGACATCGAGCCAGCAATGATCGCCCAGCAGTCCCTCCAGGTTCTCGCGTTCGACTCCGGGTCGGGGAATCACGGCGAGGGTGACCCGCTCCAGGATGTCCTCGGATCGATGCCAGGTGGGAAGGCCTGCGGCGGTATCGGCACCCACGATCAAGACGACATCATCGCCATCATCCATGGAGTCGAGAGTGTCAATTGTGTATGTCCAACCGGGACGACGCACCTCGCTGTCATCCGCAAGGAAATAGTCGACGCCGGCGGTAGCCAAGACTGTCATCTCCCACCGGTCCGAAGCTGCAGTGACATCGCGCTCGGCCTTCTGCCACGGAGACCCAGCCGGCATGAATGTCACCACGTCGAGGCCGAGTTCGCGATAGGCGGCCTCACCACCCAAAAGGTGGGCTAAGTGAGGCGGATCGAAAGTGCCGCCGAGAATGCCGCGTCGCACGAGGGCGAGGATAGGTCCCCGACGGCAATTCCCCACCCAAGCGCAGCCCTCGACCCGGCAATAGCGCGCAGTTGCCGACCGGTGGTGGCAGGTAGATCGAATCGACACGCAGCGAGAAATGCACTCCCATCAATCCGTGGTCCTCTCCGCTGGCTCCTACCGGGTCGCCAATCGCAACAGCATCCCCGACCTCCAAGTAGATCGAAAACAGATAGGAGTAGGAGGTTCGCACACCGCCTCCATGATGAATTGTGACCGATAGCCGGCCACCGACCGATCCGGCAAACGTCACCGTCCCCGCTGCTGCTGCCATAACTGGGGTACCCGGATCGGCGGCGAGATCAATCCCCCAATGGCCCCCGTAGGAACCCTGGGGAGCAAACGGTCTCAACACCGCACCAGCGACGGGCGGCTGCAAGGGGCACAAGAGTGCAAGAACAAGAATGAGAGGGATCGGTGACATCGCGATCGGAGTCGCCGTACCGTATCCCGCCAGCGGGCACCTTGGAAGAGCTAGGCGACGCTCGCAGCTGCCCCAGGATCACGCAGCAGGTCGAGAGCGACCCCACGCAGGTCATCAGGGCGGAAGGGCTTGGTCAAGAAAGCGTCGGCGCCACCACGATCGGCTCGCTCGCGAGTCTCCTCTTGAGCATGCGCTGTGAGCACCAACACCTTCAGGTCGCTAGTGCGGGGATCGTTTCGAATCCGCTCCAGGACTTCCCAGCCGTCCATCCGCGGGAGTCCGACGTCGAGGATCAGCAGGGCGGGAGGGTTCTCCAACGCGGCTTCGAGGCCGCTTGGTCCATCACCGCGAGTCTCAACCTCTACCCCAGCGGGGCGGAGGCACACGCTGATGAGCCGCTGGATGACCACAGAGTCTTCCACGACGAGAACGCGTTGAGTCACGACAATCCTTTCTTTGCGAATCAGTTCGCACAACGAGTATCGACCGGTTCGGCCGAGACCTTAAGAATCAAGCGAGAGGCCTCATCGGCCTCGTCGTCGGAATTGCGACCCGTTCCACGAACCTCTCCAGTTGGCGGAGATTCCGCACCTCCGAAACCTCATCGCACCAAGGTGCATACAGGCCCATGATCGAGTCGCCGGTATCCCAATAGCGGTGCGATTCGGGGTTGAGCCAAAACAACGCCCTTGCATTGCGCGCAATGTCGCGCAATGCGTCGACATTGGGGTCGTGGTAATTGCTGCGTGCGTCGCCGGTCACGATCACCGTCGTTTGCTTCGTGACCGCATCCTCCAAGAACCGGCCGCCGAAGGCCGCAAAGGCGTTCCCGTAGTCACTGTGACCATCGAGCCACACAACCTCTGCCTCTGCTCCGATCCGGCTCATCGCAGCTGCAAAGTCCACGCCGGGACCAAAGAATCCCGTGACCTCATCGATTCCATCGATAAACGCAAAACTGCGAACTCGGCTGAACTGGGCGGAGATGGCAAACACGATCTGCATCGTGAATCTGGCGAAGGTCGCAACCGATCCCGAAATGTCACCCAGCAGAACGATCTCGGGCTTGCCGGGGCGAGGACGCCTGAACCGGGGATCGACGGGTACGCCTCCGGTCGACAAGGACGCCCGCATCGTCCGGCGAACATCGAGCCGCCCCCTTGTCCCCATCCGACGCCGTTGCGACAGTCGGGTGGCAAGCCTCCTGCTCATCGGATGAACGATCCGCTCGACCTCGACAATCTCGTTTCGGGTGGCAGACACCAAATCGATGTCCTCGACCAGCGGTCGCCGCAACGTACGAGAGACGGCGCGTGGTCCTCGATCTGCGACAAGACGTCTCCTGATCTCAGACCGCACCATCTCGCGAACCCGCTCCAACTGGCGAGCAACCTCTTCGTTCGCCAGCCGCCGCTGCAGCGGGGAGACCGCATCGGCGGCGGCCATGGCCCCGAGCTCCACACCCACCTGATCCAACTCCAGCCGTCGTACAACCCGATACAGGTAGTAGGCGCCACCCACGGGCCGGCCCGCCTCGATACCTGCCATCCGATCCACCGCCGCTCGTACAACAGCCTGCAAAAGAGCGTCGTCTCTGTCTCTGAGAGCCGCCAGCAGCGCATCTATCAGGTCCTCGGCCGAGTCCCCATCTCCTGCTCCGCCACCTCCGGCACCAATCGATCCGGCGACCATGGATCTTGCCATCTCGCTACGTGCATCATCCTCAGCAGAACCGGCCGCGGGACCAGAGAGCGAGAAGTAGGTCTCAAAGGCGGCCTCGAATGCCGTGTAATGGCGTGCATTCTTTACCAGCGTCGAACCCAGGACGGCCTTCAGCGCAACTCGCGATGCCAGATCGATGTGCTCCAAGCCGCGGGCAGCATCAATCGCCTCGACCATCGAGACCGAGATACCGACCGCTCTCAGCTCATCGACGAAGCCAGTAAGGACGCCGAGCATCACGTCTTGGTGAGCGAAGTCGCGACCTTCTCGACATCTGCCTGGTATTTCAGGAGCACGTGAAGGGTGTCTGTCACCGTCGTCTCGTCGATTCGATCGATACCCAGCGCCAGCAAGGTCCTCGCCCAGTCCAACGATTCACTCACCGATGGCGGTTTGCGCACCGGCTCCGATCTGATGGACGCCACGATTCTCGCCACGCTCTCGGCGAGTCCCCCGGACAGCTCCGGGACCTTTGCCAACAGGATCGCCGTTTCCCGCTCAATGGTCGGATACCCGATGTGCAAGAACAGACAGCGCCGCTTCAGAGCTTCCGACAACTCCCGGGTGTTGTTCGAAGTCAATAACACCATCGGTCGGCTGGACGCCGTAATGGTTCCCAACTCGGGGATGGAAACCTGAAAGTCGCTCAGGACCTCGAGCAGTAACGCCTCTGTTTCCATCTCGACCCTGTCGACTTCATCTATCAGCAGCACCACCGGCTCTGCTGATCTGATGGCCTCCAGTAACGGCCTCGTCAACAAGAAGTCCTCGCTGAAGATGTCTTCCGCCATCTCCGACCAGTCAGCTTTCTCATCGGACTGGATTCGGAGCAATTGCTTGCGGTAATTCCACTCGTACAGCGCCTTTGCCTCATCCAGTCCCTCGTAGCACTGCAATCGGATCAGCCGGCGGCCATGCACCGCGGCAAGCGCCTTTGCCAGTTCGGTCTTGCCGACGCCAGCCGGACCTTCTACGAGGACGGGCTTGTCGAGACGCTCTGCGAGGAAGACGACCTGGGCAATCCGCTCATCCGGGAGATAGCCATGCTCTTCGAGCAAAGCGGCGATATCGGTTGGGGTGTCGGTCATCGCCCGAGGAGTGTAGGTGTGACCACCGCCACGGGATTGCTGCCGATTCACCGCCTCAGCGAGCCAGACGCAGATCGAAGGCGTGGTCTCCTAGTAGTCGTCGGAGAACTCGAAAACGATCTCCCCGATTTGGACCTCATCACCCGGTTCGGCCCCGGCCTCGCGAAGCGCCGTGTCGACTCCGGCAGAGGCCAGCCTCCGCGCCGCATAATCGGCGGCCTCAGGCTTGGTGAGGTCATCAAGGGCAACGGCTCGCTCGGCCAAACGTCCGGTGACGACCCACCTCTCTCCTTGCCTCTCGATGGCGAATGTCGGCGGCACCGGGCGGTGCAGCTGGAAACCCTCATCGGGCGGAGCCTCACGCACGGCACGGTCCACCGCATCCGCAATCGCGTGCAGCAGCTCCTCGACACCCTCACCGCTGACGGCAGAAACCAAATGCGGGTCGACCCCGTTGGCGCGGAGCCCGTCGACAGTCGAATCGATCTCCCCCAGGTCCAGCTTGGAGACGGCCACTATCTCAGCGCGGGCGGCGAGTGCCGGATCGTGGGCTGCCAACTCAGACCGGAGCACCCGCAATTGCTCCAGACAATCTGCGTCTTGGAGCGGGGACGGGTCGAGCAGGACAACCAGCGCCCGAGCCCGCTCGGCATGACGCAAAAAGGCATGGCCCAGCCCCTTTCCCTCCGCGGCGCCTTCGATCAGCCCTGGAATATCAGCAAGCACAAACCTGCGGTCGTCGATTTCCACCACACCCAGGTTCGGTTCGAGGGTCGTAAACGGGTAGTCGGCGATCTTGGGTTTTGCAGCCGACACCCGCGAAACGAAAGTGCTCTTGCCGGCGTTCGGATAGCCGATGAGCGCGGCGTCGGCCAGAAGCTTCAGTTCGAGTACAAAGTCGCGGGTATCGCCGTATTCACCCTGCTCAGCGAAGTTGGGAGCGACGTTGGCCCGACTCACCAGGGCGGCGTTTCCCTTGCCGCCCCGGCCACCTGTCACCAGGGTTACGTGCTGATCGGGTTGGGCCAGATCAGCAATCACCGTGCCGTCCGGATCGCGGATGACGGTTCCCACCGGGACGCCCAACATCTCGTTTTCGCCGACCCGGCCATGGCGCAGGTCTCCACTGCCGTGAGTTCCATCCTTGGCTCTGCGATGCGGCCGCCGCTGATAGTCCAACAACGTGCCGATCCTGTCCGAGGCAAAGACGACGACATCGCCGCCGTCACCACCAGAGCCACCTTCAGCCCGTCCGCGCGGCTTTCCCCGCTGGCGTTTGAACGAAGAAACGCCCGCGCCACCGTCACCGGAACGGAGATGGACGAGGATCTGATCTACGAACATTGCACTCCAAGCCGAGAGGGGCTGTGGTGGTAGCGGATCGCCAATCGGTTCAGGGTCGATTCGCCCAAAGGAGCAATCCCCAACAGCCTGAACCCGCGCCTACAGGCGCCATATCTAGCCCTCTGTGAGGATGTTGACCTCGCGGCGACCTCGCCGTGACCCATAGCTGACCACGCCTTCGGCCGTGGCGAAGAGCGTGTCGTCGCCACCCTTGCCAACATTGCGACCCGGATGGATCTTCGTGCCGCGCTGGCGCACAATGATGGCCCCCGCCTTTACGACTTGGCCGTCGAACACCTTTGGTCCGAGTCGTTTTGCATGTGAATCGCGGCCGTTCTTGGTGGAGCCGCCGCCCTTAGTTTTGGACATTCAGGCCTCCTCGCCCTCTGCGGCCGCCGCCGCGTCTGCCGACTTCTTCGTACCGCTCGGTGCCTGGATCTTGGTGATCTCGATGGTGGTGAACTTCTGGCGGTGACCACCACGGCGCCTGTAACCGGTCTTGGCCTTGTACTTGAAGATATCGATCTTCTCGCCACTGCCGTCGCCGACCACCTTCGCAGTCACCTTCGCACTCTTCAATTCGTTCCGGCCAGAGAACACAGTTCCCTTGTCGTTTACGACGAGCAGTGGAGTAAACGAGAGCTCATCACCGGGAGCGCCGAGACGCTCGACGTCGATGACATCGCCTTCCTCGACCTTGGCCTGCTTGCCGCCGGTGCGGATGATCGCATACATGTCTAAAGAAACCTCGAGGGGGGAACGAGCCGAAATACTAGCGTCATCACTCCCCTGATTCGTCATCCGGGATAGCGCCGCCGGTTGCTGCCGCGTCCTCATAGAGAACGACGCCCCGACCTGCGCATTCCGGACAAAGGTGAGAGAACGTCTCGATGAGGCCTTCAGACACGTTCTTGCGCGTCATCTCGACAAGGCCCAGATTCGACACGTCGAATACCTGGGTCCGGGTCTTGTCCTTGGCGAGCTGTTCACGGAGTCGCAGCAACACGGCCTCACGGTTCTTGGCGATTTCCATGTCGATGAAGTCGATAACGATGATCCCGCCGATGTCGCGGAGCCGGAGTTGATGAGCGATCTCCTCTGCAGCTTCCAGATTGTTGTGCAGAACTGTTTCTTCGAGGTTCGAATGACCCACAAACCTGCCCGTGTTCACATCAACGACGGTAAGTGCTTCCGTCCGGTCGATAACGATGTGGCCGCCCGACGCCAGCCAGACCTTGCGGTCGAGTGCCTTGCGGAGTTGATCCTCCACGTGGAATCTCTCGAATAGCCTCAGGTCATCCGTGTAATGCTCCACGCGTTCGACGAGATCGGGGTCCGTGTCCCGCAAGTAGGTCACCACCATGTCGTACACCTTGGGGTCGTCGATGAGCAGACGCTTGAAATCGCGGGTGAAATGCTCACGGATCACTCGGATCACCAAGGATGGCTCTTCGTAGATGAGACGCGGGGCAGCTCCCTGTGATGCCGAACCCGACACATCGCTCCAGGTGGCCATCAGACGGTCGACATCTGCGCCGATTTCCTCGCGTGAAGCACCCTCGGCGGCCGTTCTGACGATGACTCCAAAACCATCCGGTCTGAGATCCTCTGCGATGCGGCGCAGCCGATCCCTTTCATCATCGGGTAGTCGGCGACTGATGCCAGGCTTCTGGGCGTTGGGATCGAGGACGACGTACCGGCCGCTCAGGTTGATCTCGTTGGTCAGCCGGGCGCCCTTGTGGCCCATCGCATCCTTTACGACCTGCACCAGGATCTCATCACCGACCTTTAGAACCTTCTCGATCCGCTGGTTGCGGCGGCCGTTCTCCGCCGACTGAACATCACCGGCGTAGAGCACTCCGTTCTTGGCCTCCCCGAAGTCGACGAAGGCGGCCTCCATCCCCGGAAGGACATTGCGTACCTTGCCGAGATAGATGTTGCCGGCGAGGCTCTGCTTGTCACTGCGGGCGACGTAGTGCTCAACAAGCTCAGCGCCCTCCAATACGACGATTTGCGTCTGGTGAGGCGTGCGACGGACCAGCATCTGCTTCTTTTCCGTCGGCGGAGCGACGATGACCTCCGCTTGCCGGTACCCGGAGCGACGCCGCCCTTGATTGCGATCGGGCCTATCGCGTCGCTTTCGATCTCGTGTCTTCGGAGGCTCTACCTCACGAATCCGGCGGATTTCAACGGTCTTACCGCCGACCCGCTTTGTCGTGCGCTCCTCGACTTGGGTCTCTCCGACCCCTCGTCGCACCACCTCGGGGCGACGTTTGCTGAACAATCCCATTGCAAAACTCCTTCGGACCCCGCTCGGGGTGGTCAGATTCATGGCGGTGACCATCCGGAATCCGAGGAGCGCTGGTGGTTGCAGCCATCTGACGACGGTTGCAACTGCCGAGGCGTTGGTTGCTCACTCGATGTTCCGATGGTCGGGAGATCTTCGGGCCGTGCAGCCCGATCGGATGGCAGGATACCAGGCAGGACACACAAGCCCCGGTGTCTTCGATCGGGTGCCGCTCCCAGAGCGGTTTCGAGGCGGCGTCGAGAACTCGGCCCGCTAGACCTCAAGTCGTTCTTGTTGGCCCTCATTCGGGTCGTAGCAAGCACGACAGCGGGCCTCATAAGCACCCTCAGCCCCAAGCACCACCAGTTCATCGGAGGCGATCACACGCTGGGTGTACATGCCGGAACCGCCACACCTGTGACATACGGCAAGGCTCTTGGTGACATATTCGGCATGAGTCATCAGCGACGGAATCGGCTCGAACGGTCGTCCTAGGAAATCCAGATCGAGACCGGCGATGATCACCTTCTTGCCTGACGCGGCGAGTTGGGCAACAACCTGAATCAACCCATCATCGAAGAACTGGGCCTCGTCGACACCGACGATCTCGGTGCGTACCTTGACCGCCCGCAGCAGCTCATCGCTGTCGCCAACCGGTTCTGCGGCCACTGAAAGCGAGGAATGCGATACCACTTCGTTGGTCGCGTATCGATCGTCGATCAGCGGCTTGAAGATCTGAGTCGGTACCCGGGCGATTTTGTAACGGGTGATGCGGCGAATGAGCTCTTCGCTCTTGCCGGAGAACATCGGGCCGCAGATGACCTCGACCCACCCACTATCGCCACGCCGATCCATGCGGGGAGACCCTAGTGCCCTAGCCGGTGACGCTGGTGATGTTCATGGCGAGGCAGAGCGCCGGCTGGCACGGATCTCGGACGAAGGGGCACTTCAGGTGCTTGGAGAATAAGGACACGGCCCAGCGGGTTCACTGGACCCCCTGAACGCGGCAACCGTTGCCGGTCGGGGCACGTGTGCTGCCCTAGACCGCCCTGCCCGGCACCGCCCCCAGGGGCACCCGGCTGCGATGGGTCCAAACCGAATGAGCCACACCGAGGCTGAACAGTGTGGAGATGTAGAACGAGCCGCCAAACGACATGAAGGGCAGCGGCAGTCCGGTCACCGGCAACAACCCGATGGTCATCCCGATGTTTACGAATACATGGAAGGCGATCATCGCCGCCATCCCAGCCGCCACCAATTGCCCAAACCGATCGCGGGCGGCGGACGCGATGAGGAGCAACCTCAAGATGAGCAACGCGTACAGCCCAATAACTGTCGCCGCACCAAGGAAGCCGAGTTGCTCGGCCACCGCGGTGAAGATGAAGTCGGTTGTTTGAGCGGGAACAAAGGCCAGGTTGGTCTGCGTCCCCTCGAACAGCCCCTGACCGAACATACCGCCGCCGCCGATGGCGATTTGGCTCTGGTTCTGGTTGTAGTTGATCCCCTGGGTCTGCTCCCCCGGACTCAGAAAACCGGTAAGCCGATCTACCTGGTAGTCGGCGAGAAGGCCGGCCTCGATGACGAGGAGCAGCCCTGCCGCCGCAACGACACCCAAGATGACTATCTGGCGTACATCGGTCCCGGCGGCAAACAGCATCACGACGGTCACAAAACCAAAGACCAGCATCGTTCCAAGGTCCGGCTGCAAGAAGATGAGGACCGCCGGTACCGCGACGATCGCAAAGGTCTTGAGTATCCGAGACCACTTGATGTTGTTCTCGGTGGCGTTGGCGAGCAGGGCCGCAATGGCCATGATCACAGCCGGCTTTGCCACCTCCGATGGCTGCAGGTTTACGAGGCCCAGCGGAATCCAGCGCTGTGCGCCATTGGTGACCTCACCGACAACAAGCACGACAACCAACAGGACCAGCGTCGAGCCGTAAACCCAGGGTGTCAATAGCCGCCACTGCCGATCGCTCAGAATCGTCGCCACAAAGAAGGCAATGACCCCGAG
>CAXMOL010000119.1:0-33132 GCA_964194935.1 uncultured Kiloniellaceae bacterium | reverse complement strand
CGCTGGGCTGCCAATGGTTCCCGGAGGATCCCGAAGACGTGTACCGGTACCCGCCCGCTTCGTAGACGCCCTTTAGCGGGGCAGACCAACCGGCAAGCCCGCAAATGGGTGGTGTCGGTGGACATCACCACTCCATCCCCCACGGTGCGTAAATGTCATCAGAGGAATGTTGCCAGCCTGCCTTCCTTGGCCCTAAGGGGCCGCCATACTCAGGTGATGCCCCTCGACGAGTACCTAGAAGCCAACAGGGCCAATTGGGATTCACGTGTCGAAAGCCACTACGGATCCGAGATGTACGGGTTAGATCGATTCGTTGACGACCCCAGCTTCGTGGGTGAGGTGGTTTCGTTTGACGCTGAGAGGATGCCGGATCTGTCCGGCAAGCGTCTGATTCACCTTCAATGTCACATCGGAGCCGACACGCTGGGCCTCGCTCGTCTCGGAGCGGAGGTCACCGGGGTTGACCTTTCGCCCAAGTCGATCGAGGCAGCCCGACGGTTCAGTACGGAATGTGGAACACAGGGCCGGTTCGTTGTCTCCGAGTTATACGACGCTCCACAGGTCCTACCCGAGACCTTTGATGTCGTCTACACCGGGGTTGGGGCGATCTGCTGGCTGCCCGACATTCAGGGGTGGGCCGACGTTGTCTCGTCCTTTCTCGAAAAGGGTGGCTTCTTCTACATGAGGGAGTGTCATCCCATCGTGTGGGCCCTCGACGACGAACGAGACGACGACTTGCTAGTCATCACGCACCCATATTTTGAGCAGTCGAAGCCACTGGAGTATTCGGAGGACGAAACATATGCCGGCGACGGGCAGCTGAGTAGTCCCGTGACCTACACCTGGAACCACGGGATGGCCGAAGTACTCCAGGCGCTCATCAACGCCGGCTTGCGTATCGACAAGATCGAGGAGTACGACTCTCTCGAATGGCCAGCCGGACCCATCAATCAGCTCGGTAAAGACGGGCAGTTCCGGTTGGCCGCGGGACGCGAGCGACTACCGCTGATGTGGTCGGTGCTGGCAACCAAGACCTAGTAACGGCACATGTGTACGCCCAGGAAACAGCACCGCAGCATCCCCCACGGTGCGTAAATGTCACCAGAGCGATGTGGAGCCCAGTCACCGTGCTGCTGTTTCAGATCCGCTGTCACCCATCGAGCTGAGCTGGTCGTCTATCCGGTAGTCGATTCGGAGGATGAGCATGGGTCGAGTCCGTAGACCTGGACCACGTCGGAGGAGCTGGCTGCGTTCCACAGCGATGCTGATCAGCGGTGTCCTCGTGTTCGCGAGCTGCGGAGGTTCGAGTGTCGGCCTCGACGATTACCTGGAAGACGCGAACGCAATCTGCGCCGATGCCGTCCAGCGGACGGATGCGGTTATCGCACCGGTCTTTGCCTCGTACCTGCCGACTATCGGCGAGGATCCCACCGATGAGGAACTGATGGGGCTCTACGCGCTCTTTGCCGACCTCGAAGCAGACCTACTGGGTATCCCACAAGCGATGGTGAGCAACCTTCGCGCCTTGGAGCGACCATCCGACGCCGAAGCCATCGTCACGCTTTGGGATGACATCGAGCAGCGGTTCAATGATGAATGGGCCGTTCTCGTCGCCGCATCGGAATCCGCGGAAGCAGCCCGGACACAATTGGCCAGCGGACCCCCGTTCGAGGATCTCAACGCCCGGTCCGTGGAACTCGGCCTAGGCGACTGCGTGTTCAACTAGTCGACAGCTGGGTTCCCCGCCTCGTGTCGTCTGAAGGCGTGTAGGCGCCGAGAGACATCACCCCACCATCCCCAAGGGTTCAAAAAGGTTACATGAGCCCAACTGGGTGGATAAGGGTCAGAGGAGCTTGCCGTCGCATCCCCCACTGCTCGTAAATGTGCCCTGAAGAATCTTCCAGGCAGCCGGAAACGTGACCCCGGGCGTCCTAAGGCGTCGTCACCCATACCGCCGCATGAAGGCTGTCGTAGAAGTCGTGGAACTCCGCTCCTACTTGTCCGACTGCCACCAGACCGGATCCCCATACCGTCACGCTCAACATCTCCTGGTTGTCCGGCGAGCCGTAAGCCGTCCCTTGGTGGGAGACTCGTGTCCAAGTGATCCCACCAGTAGATGTCCATACCGTCGCTATCTCCCCCTGAGGTTCTTCGGAAGCCAGGATCCCTGTTAGCGGCACCGGTTTTTCGAAACCGACTGCCACGAGGCCCGACTCTGTGGCGGTGACAGCAGTCATCCGCAGCAGGCCCGGCTCGCCGAAGACGTCTTGGTGGTCGAGGATGCGGGACCAGGTGATCCCATCAATAGAGGTCCATACCGCGGCGTCGGAGTTGTCGGATCCGACGGCGACTAGACCGGGGCCTCCGGCAGTGACGCTGACCATCGAAGGTCTGCCGACAAAACCGAATACTGATTCGTCGTGTGGGACTCGGGACCAGGTGATCCCATCGACAGAGGTCCATACGGCGGCGTTGGTGTCGTCCCATCCGACGGCGACTAGACCGGGGCCGCCGACTGTGACGCTGACCATCGATTGGTTGCTTGGCCCTCCGAAGACAGCTTCGTCGTCGGGGACTCTCGACCAAGTGATCCCATCAACAGAGGTCCACACCGCTGCATCCCGGTGACCTGGGCGGCCTTCGTCGGTGTAGCCGGTGCCTTCTTGGCCGACGGCCACGAGGCCGGGGCCTCCGGCGGTCACGCTTCGCATCACGCCCCCACCAAAAACGTCCATGTCGTGGGGGACCCGGGACCAGACGATCCCATAAACAGACGTCCACACCGCTGCATCCCGGTGACCTGGGCGGCCTTCGTCGGTGTAGCCGGTGCCTTCTTGGCCGACGGCCACGAGGCCGGGGCCTCCGACCGTCACACTTCGCATCTCGGCCTCACCAAAAACGTCCATGTCGTGGGGGACCCGGGACCAAGTGATCCCATCGACAGAAGTCCACACCGCGGCATCGGTGTCGTCTCCGCGAGAGATTCCGACCGCCACCAGGCCGGGACCGCCGGAGACCACACTCCACATTTCCTCACCGCCCTCGTCACCGAAGACTGCTTCGTCGTGCGGGATACGCGACCACCCAATCGGCAGCGGTGCCTCCCGGGGGAGGCGGCCGCTTAGAGCCGCGATCTCCTCTTCGAGGATCTCGGCCGCTTCTGGCGGCGGAGTTGATGCCAGGCCATCTGCGCGGTCGACCGAGGCTGCCAAGCCCTTACTGCTGGCCACTGAGGAACAGGCACCCAATACGAGCAAGAGAGCGAACAGCCATCCAAGTGTGCTTCTCATCGAATACGACCGCAGGTCCATCGACTCGACGAACCCCCTCCCCTCGGGAGGCTAGCGAAGCATCAAACGGCGCAGCCAGTGTCCGGTAATGGTTGTTACCGGTCCTGAGTGACATCGCCGTGCCATCCCCCACTGCTCGTAAATGTGCCCCGAGGATTCGCCCGACGCTGCCTCAGGGCCGCCCGCCGGGTGTGTCTGCCAGCCTTGCTCGGTCGGCGGCAGCTTCCAGGATCTGTTTGGTGAACTCCGCGTCAAACGGCATCGGTTCGTGAGTGTTCGCATCCCACATCGTGCGCGGTGTCGCAAAGAACTCACCGCCATAGACATGAAGCGCGGCAGTCCACTCACGAGTCGGGTTGGTAACCGAATGCACCACATCGGATCCAAGCGCCACAGCGTCGCCTGATGTGATTGTCTTGCCCGTATTCGGTTCAATGCGGCCGTCCGGTCGACGGCGGTAGAACTGATTGTCCTCGCGGCCGCCGTAGACGCCGATCACCGCCCACATGTTGTGGTCATGGGCCAAAAGTTCCACCTCCGGCGGCCACACGATATGGAGCACAGTCAGGGCGTCTGATTGGTGCCACACCGTCAACATCGGCCCGCTGGTGGTATCGCCCAGTTCCTTCTCGATAGCCGAAACATTCGATATCGACCGCTCAACGATCTCTTTCACCGCTGATTGAGGCCGGTCACCCGAGCGGACGACATCCATACAGGCAGACACAAACTCATCCTTGTCAAAAGCGCTCATACCCCTCCCAGGAACCGTGGTGAGAAAACCTAGCCTGAGGACATCACCCCCGCATCAGCCAGCGTGCTGACACCAGACAGGGCAGAATGACTGGTCAGGATTAGGGGAAGACTCCCCGAGCCAGCTTCGCATCCGACACTCGCCTTATCCCCTTCATCAGGGCAGCGGTGCGCATATCGACCTTCTCTCGTTCAGCCACCGCCATCACGTCGTTGAAGGAACGACCCATGATCTCGCGCAACCTTCCGACGATCTCGGTCTCGGACCAGAAGTAGTTCTGGAGGTCCTGGACCCACTCGAAGTAGGAGACCGTCACCCCGCCCGCGTTGGCCAAAACATCGGGGACAACGAATACGCCCTTGTCGTTGAGGATCGAGTCGGCACTACTCAATGTCGGTCCGTTGGCGCCTTCGAGCATCACCTTGGCGGTCATACCCTCAGCGACCTCCGGTGTGATCACGCCACCGATCGCCGCCGGGATCAGCACGTCACAGTCGACCTTGAAGAGATCCTCGTTGGTAATGGGATCTGCGCCACCGAAGCCCTCGAGCACCCTGTTTTGCTCGATATACGCAATCGCCTCGGGAATATCGATGCCGGCCTCGTTTAGAAAGCCCCCGGTGTGGTCGGAAATTGCCACCACCTTGCAACCCAGTTCGCTGGCCGCCAGTGCGGCGTATTTGCCGACATTGCCAAACCCATGTATCACTACGCGGGCACCATCAACGTTGAGGCCTCGCTGCAGCGCAGCCATCGGAAGCAGACTTACCAAGCCGCGCCCGGTCGCTTCTCGCCGCGCCACCGAACCACCAAGCGCGGGAGGTTTGCCGGTGACAACGGCCGGCACGGAATGTCCAACTTGCTGGCTGTAGGTATCCATGATCCAGGCCATCACCTGTTCGTCGGTCCCCATATCTGGCGCAGGAATGTCCTTGTTAGGCCCGATGAAGTTGATGATCTCGGCGGTATAGCGACGAGTGACTCGCTGCTTCTCCGCACGAGACAGTTCGTACGGATCGACTCGAACCCCGCCCTTTGCTCCACCAAACGGCAAGCCGACGATGGCGCATTTCCACGTCATCAACATCGCAAGCGCGGCCACCTCACCGAGGTTTACATCAGGAGCAAACCGGATGCCCCCCTTGGTCGGACCCATCGTGAGCACATGCTGGACCCGGTAGCCGAAAAGACTGTCGACCTCGGAGTACTTATCGCGGCGATATGGAAAGGTGACAACCATCGCCCGCTGCGGTACTCGAAGCCGCTCGGCCACGTTCTCATCGAGGTGCATGAGTTCGGCCACACGGTTGAAGGTGGCGACGGCTTCCGCGTACAGCGGAGAATCCCATTCGCGCATGACGTCGTCTAGAACGTCTTTTTGCAACGGACCTCCCTTAAAGTGGCGCCGGTAAATCTAACGCAACAGAGCCGATCCGACCCCGAGGCCCTCTGAGACCTGTCAGTGCGCTTGGGTAGCGTGGCGGTCGTGACCTCTGAAACCGTGCTGGCTCCCGAAGACTGGGACCGGGAGATCCTTGCCACCGACGGCCCGCAACTGGTCGTCGGAGGGCCGGGTTCGGGCAAGACGGAGTTCCTCGTCCGACGGGCACGATTCCTCATCGAATCTGAGAGGGCTCAGCCGCATCAGATCCTGGTGCTGTCATTCTCTCGCCGCGGTGCAGCCGATCTGCGTGACCGCATCAGAGCTGGGCTCGGATCGACCGGGGGCATCACCACCTCGACGTTTCACTCATTGGCGATGCGGATTATCGAAGCCCATGGCTCGGCAGGAGAATGGCGCACCGTGCCATCTCTGCTCACCGGACCGGAACACATCGAGCTCGTCGGAGAGGTGCTCGCGACCGAGGACCCGTCGCAATGGCCTCAGATGTTTCGCGCTGTGATTGGCGACCGGGCCTTCGCCGACGAGGTCGCCGACTTCACGCTCCGAGCCGCCGAGCGGCTGGAGGACTCGGATTCAATCGCCGCTCGCAAGCGGGCCGATTGGCGAGGCCTTCCCGGGTTTCTCACGCGATACCGAGCCACTCTCATCGAGCGCGGCCGCATCGACTACGGAACGCTTCAAGTCGAAGCGGTAAAGCTCCTGGAAGACCCCACCGCCAGAGCCCAACTTGCCGACACGATCCGGTACCTGCTGGTCGACGAGTACCAGGACACCACGGTCGCCCAGGCCGCACTCGTAGCGGGAGTTTCGGGCCAGAACAACGTGACCGTCGCCGGGGATCCATACCAATCGGTGTATTCGTTCCGCGGCGCCGAGCTATCGAATGTCGCCGACTTCCCAGAGCAATTCCGCGACGAAGCCGACTCACCGGCCCGCCGCATCGTGCTCGGTACATCGTTCCGGGTCCCTGCGACGATCCTCGACGCTGCAGTCAGGGTCACCGCAGGCGCCGGACTTCCGGGAGCTGCCGGCCCGATGCAACCCGCCCCGGGTGGTGGCACCGTCGAAACCTATTGCTTTGACCAACATTCCGAGGAAGCCGATTGGATCGCGTCCGAAATCCAACGGATGAACCTGCGCGATCGCGTTCCATATGGACACATAGCCGTCCTCGTCCGCTCCAAACGCCGGTTCTTGCCCGAGTTGTCCCGCGCCCTCGAACGGCGAGGAATTCCCCATGAGCGGCCGGATTCTCGCCTGGTCGACGACGTCGCCATCCGACCGATACTCGATCTGGTTCGGGCAGCGACAGGTACCGGGGCAAATGCAACAGCCGCTCTGCGCCGAGTGCTACTTGGACCACTCGTGGGCCTCACGTTGGCAGCCGCACGCGAAGCGGAGCGTGAGGCGCTGCGTTCGGGGTGGGACGAGGCGCTGCAGTCCGTCGAGGTTGGCGAGGACTTGACAAGCCTTCTCCGCGATCCGTCGTGGGCAAACGATCTTCCCGCCGCCGCCGGCTTCTGGCGCGTGTGGAGCAGCCTCGCCGTCTTTGCCGATATCGTCAATGATCCGAAGCGCATCGATGACCGCAAGGCGCTGGCCTCGTTCTCTCAGACGCTGACTCGCCTCGCCGACCGCGATTCGAAGGCCTCGCTGGTCGACTACACCCGCATGAGCGAGGCCGAAGATTTCGAGGCGACTCCCCTTCTTGAGTACCGAGGCGTCATCGACCGGGTCACGCTCACGACGCTGCACCAATCGAAAGGAATGACTTTCGACGCGGTGTTCATCGCTGATGCGCGTGAGCAGGTCCTTCCGGACCTTCGTCCCCGGGATTCACTCCTCGGTACCAGGCACCTATCGCCTACCCACGGATCTGACGACTCGGCGTATGCCACGTTCCGCCTCCAGGAGGAGAAGCGGCTGGCCTACAGCGCCATGTGCCGAGCCGCGCGCCGGGTCGTGTGGACATGCACCTCAACCGGATCGGACACTGGAGAAGGCGTGCCCAGTCGGTTCATCCCGCTGGTGGCCGGAAAAGACATGGCAGAAGCGGCCCGTCCGCCGACGCCATGGTCGGAACCAACCACGCCCGAAGAGGCCGAGGCCTGGTTACGCCGACGAGTCGCCGATCCGGCCCTCGCCCTCGCCGACCGACTCGCGTCCCTCGAGATGCTGACCGCATCTTCTTCCTGGCGCCCCCGCGAGCCGATGTCGTTCGCCGGGATTCTCGATCGCGGCTCCGACACAGGACTGGTCGAAGATGACCCCACCCTGTCGGCAAGCCAGGCCGACTCATACCTGCGCTGTCCGCGCCGATACGCCTTCGAGCGCCGACTGCGCGTCGACAGCGGCGGCTCGGCATATCAGGAATTGGGCTCCATCATCCACACTGCACTCGAGCGGGCCGAGCAACTCGCCAAGGACCGTGGCGATGAGCACGCCACTGTCGACGAGGCCATGACTGCACTCGACGAGATATTCGACCCGAGTGCCTTTGGTGTTGAAGCTTGGGCTGACGCGTGGAAGCAGCGGGCCGCCCGCATCATCACCCGTCTCTACGCGCTGTGGCCCGGCTCGGGTCCCGCTGCCGGACTCGAACAGCAGATCGACTTCGAATTCGCCGGCGTTCGCTGGACCGGACGGATCGATCGGGTCGAACGGCGCCAGGACGCTCTCCACATCGTGGACTACAAGACCGGGACGAGCGTTCCTAGCGTTGCGGATGCGGCCGAATCCATCCAGCTCGGGCTGTACGTCTTGGGGACGCGCCAGACGACCGACCTGCCGGTTGCTGGGGGCGAGTACTGGTTTCCTGCGGCCAGCATGAACACCCGTCCAAAATCGATACTCACCCGGAATCTCGACATGAGTCGAATCGATGATGTCGGCCGAGCCCTGGAGAAAGCAGCAGTCGGCATCACCGGGGAATCGTGGCCGGCCACGCCAGGACCTCAATGCGAGCGATGTGCGGTTCGGCTCGTATGTCCGCAATGGCCCCAGGGCCAGGAGGCGTTCCTGTCATGAAGCCGACACCGCAGCAACGCGCAATCATCGAGTTCCCGCTGGAGCCGCTGCGGGTGACGGCTGGAGCCGGAACTGGCAAGACCACGACCATGGCCTGGAGATTGGCGGAGAAAGTCAACTCGGGTGCGGTGGATCCCGGACAAACGCTTGGCATCACCTTCACCAACAAGGCGGCAGGCGAGTTGACCGAGCGCATTCGAGTCCACCTCGGCTCAGGCGCCACCGACGGCCGCGATGTCGAGGTGACCACCTACCACGGCTTTGCATACGGCCTGATTCGCGAGTTCGGACCGCTTGTAGGCGTTCCCCGCTCCGTACGCCTTGTCACCCCCGGGTACGTCCGGCAATTGCTGCGAGATTCAATGGGATCGGAGCCTCGTGAATTCCTCGACCTCACCCAGGCAGGACGAGTCGTGGATCGCTTGTTGGCTCTCTCATCAACACTCGGCGACCACCTGAGGCTTCCGGCTGATCTGCACACCGCGGGAATCGAGGAACTCGGCCCGGCCCGACGCGAGATAGGCGTCATTCTCACCGAGTTCAGTCGACGCAAGCGGGAGTTGGGAGTGGTCGACTTCGCCGACTTGGTAACCGCAGCTCATGCGATCGTCACCAGGCACCCTGAGGTCGCCGACCGGATTCGGAACCGATATCGATTGGTACTCCTAGATGAATATCAAGACACCAACCCCGGCCAGAGGGAAATGCTGCTGGCCATCTTTGGTGGAGGATTCCCCGTCACCGCCGTGGGAGACAGCGACCAAACGATCTACGAATGGCGAGGCGCCTCGCCGCAGAATTTCGAACGCTTCCCTGAGCACTTTGCGAACGCCGATGGAACCCCGGCTGCCTCACTCGAGTTGGCAACCTCATGGCGATCGGGGAGTTCAATCGTCGAACTCGCCAACATGGTGAGACGAGAGATCTCTTCCCCAGGCCCACTTCCGGCGTTGCTGGCCAGAGAAGATGCTCCCCGCGGCAAGATCTGGGCGCATTGGCTCCACTCGTCCGTCGCCGAGGCCAGGTGGATCGCAGATCAAGTCCTACGGATCCACGTTGAGCAAGATCGCCCCTGGCGTGAGATCGCAGTGCTCTTTCGCAAACATCGCCAAATGGCAACGATCCGCGACGCCCTGGTGAACGCCGGCGTCCCAGTCGAGATCGCATCTATGGGCGGACTGCTCGACGTACCCGAGGTCACTGATCTGCACGCTTGGTTACGAATCCTTGGCCGGCCAGACGACGCTCCGGCACTAATGCGTATCCTGCTCGGAAGCCGGTTCCGGCTCGGCATTGGAGACCTCGCTCCCTTGGCGAGGTGGGTTCGGCGGCAACGACAAGACGCATCGGATGAGGCTTCCATCGGGTGGGCTTTGCTGGAGGCCGCCGACTCGCTCGACGAAGTCGAAGGCCTTGCTGAAGAACCCGAACGCCGTTTGCGCGCCTTCCGCGATGAGTACCGCACTCTCCTCGCCGCGGCCCAGGGGGTCAGCCTCGTCGAATTGTGCAGGCAAGTGCTCGACCACACCGGGGCATGGCAGGAAATCGAAGCGCTGCCGGACGCGGCCCGGGTGTCGGCGCGGCTCAACATCCATCGATTCCTCGACCTTGCTGAAGATTGGAGTCCGCTCGAGGGGGGTCCATCTCTCGACGCATTCCTCGACCACCTCGAGGTGCTCGCCGACGATTCTGCAAGTGCCGAGCTCGACACCGCCCGCGTCTCGGGCGAAGACGCGGTTGCGATGCTCACCGTTCATCGCGCCAAAGGCCTCGAATGGCCGGTCGTCTTCCTACCCGCCCTGGTCGCCGGCACCTTCCCATCCCAAGTCATCCGGTACGAGGACCCCTTCACCTATGCAGACGTTCTTCCCCATGAGCTGAGACTCGATCAGGACGCGCTGCCAGATCTCATCGGCGACGAGGGCGAGCGAAAGAAGGCGCTACGAGCGACTCACGAGGACAGTGAGTGGAGGACGGCATATGTTGCCGCCACCCGAGCAGCACAGACAGTCCTCGCCTCAGGGGCCTGGTGGTATACCGATGGCAAGCCACGAACGCCGAGTCGACTTTTCGAGATGATCGATAGTCTCGCCGAACCCTCCCCGGGACGGGTGGCCGATGCCGGCGAGCCTCCTCAATCGCTTCGACTCGAAGTCGACTCGGGCACCGTGCCCGACCCTCACTTCGACGGCGGCCACATCGCAGCTCTGCGTGCGGCCATTGCCGACAAGAAGTATCCGAGCAGGCTGGCTGCAAACGCGGGCATCACCGCCCAATACGATGCAGCCGTGGAACAGCTTGGAATGCAGCTCGACGGTCTGCCGGCACCATTGGAGACGCCGACAGCCGATGACCGGTTCCGGACCTCGGTGACCGGACTGGTCACATACGCCAGCTGCGGATTGCGGTTTCGTTGGGAGCACCTCGACCGCCTGCCGCGGCGTCCCTCGGCCGCGGCGCGCCGTGGCGTTGCCCTCCACCGCAGGATCGAACTTCACCACCGCGGCACGGTGGCCTTCGACGACGCGGTTGCCGACTTCTATGACCAACCAGCGGACGACCCGGCGCCGTCGCAACCCGTGGAATCCTCGTATGAACGATTCATGGGCTCACGTTTTTCGGTGACACGGCCAATCCTGATCGAGGCCCCGTTCGAGCTCAGCGTGGGTGAGTCATCTGTAAGTGGGCGGATCGACGCCATCTACGAACCCGAACCCGGATCCTGGGAAATAGTGGACTTCAAGAGCGGAAGACCAAGCAGCCGCCCGTCGCGCAAAGTTCAGCTCGAGGCTTACGCGGTGGCTTCCCAAACCGGTCTGTCCGGTTTCGAATCCCCGGACAACATCGTCGTCACCTTCGCCTACTTTGGCGGAGACGAAGTTGTGGCCGAATCGGAAACCGTTGACGAGCCGTGGCTCAGAGCAGCGGCAGACCACCTCGAAACGCTCGCCGCAGGCGCTGCAGCGGGCCCCTACGACGCCGACCCCGGCGAGAGCTGCAGGTTCTGCGACTTCTCCCGCTTCTGCGCAGAAGGAACAGATTGGTTGGAAGACCACTCGTGACCTGGGCCTTGCTAGTCGGATACGCGATCGGCTCGATTCCCTCCGCCGACGCCGTGTCTCGCATGCGAGGCCACGACCTCAGATCTTCGGGGTCCGGAAACCCGGGCACCGCCAACGCCCTAAGAGTTGCCGGCAAGTCCACGGCGGCGATGATCCTTCTGATCGACCTCGCCAAGGGGGCCGTCGCAGTGACGATCGGCAATGGACTCGCCGCAAGCGCTGGCGCCATGGCAGCGGGGGTGGCCGCGATCGGAGGGCAAGTGTTCAATCCGTGGTTCCGCTTCCGAGGCGGAAAGGGTCTCGCGGTGGCATCCGGCGTTACTGCTGTGATCTGGCCGGTCGGAATGCTCATTGTCATGCCGGTCACGGCAGTCGGGGCAAGGTTCTTTCGCGCCGCCGGTGGAGCCATCCTTGGACTCGCCGCCTATTTGATCGGAGCAATCGCCTGGGCGGCCAATGATTGGCCAACCTGGTGGGGCTTCGATCCGGACGATCGTCTCGTATGGCTGGGCATCGGGGTGATGATTCTTACCGCACCCAAATTCGTCGAAGAACTGGTCCGGCGCGGCGCATCCGATTGATCACAGAATCGATCCGTTGACCGCATCAACGACGATGGTGACCGGACCATCGTTTATGAGATCGACTTCCATGTGAGCTCCGAACTCGCCTTCGGCCACCTCCAAACCCCTCTCTCGCAACAGCGTCGCCACCATGTCAACAAGGCGAGTCGCATCCTCAGGATCCGCGGCGGCCACGAACGACGGACGGCGCCCCTTGCGGAGGTCGGCCAACAGCGTGAACTGGCTTACGAGCAACACCGATCCGCCAGCCTCGGAAAGATCGAGATTCATGCGGCCCGCATCATCGGCAAAGACGCGCAGGCCTGCGATCTTGGCAGCGATCGCGGTCGCTTCCGCTTCGCCGTCCCCGATTGCGACGCCGAGCAGGACCACAAAGCCGGAAGCGATCTCCCCGACCACGGACCCACCAACCCGAACCTCGGCACTGGAGACCCGTTGAATCACCGCCCGCATCGGTCAACTCCGCAACGATCCCGATTCACAGGCTTCCCAGCAAACGTCGGGGTCCGCTGTGCTTCGACTCCTCGCGTAGAGGAGGGGCCAGGAATCTGAATCCGATCGGTGACACGACCGCAGAGACCGCTACGAGCATGATGGCGCCCGCCCTGAGTCCGCTCGAAAGAAGTCCCAGGTCGAGTCCAAGATCGGCCAGGGCGATGATCACCGACAGCTGACCTGCCAGCAAGAAGCCCGCGGCAAGCGCCTCCCGCAGCGGGAACCGCCGAAACACGAGCAGTAGCGAAGGGATGAGCTTTATGGCAAATGCCACACCGATCAATGCGAGCGCCTGGCCGAGTACCTCTCCGTCGGCCAACTCCGACAACGGGAACTCGATCCCAACGTTGATAAAGAAGATCGGGATGAAGAAGCCAAAGCTGAACCCGTTCAGCTGTTCTTCTAGCTGCCCCGGGTCGCGGAATACGAAGATGAACAACGCCCCGGCCAGAAAGGCACCGAGAATCGCCTCCACCTGGAGCAGAGTCGACAACCCAACGAATATGAAGAGCAGAGCCAACGTGGCTCTGGTACCCATCTCGGCGGGGTCGTCGGCTCTGAACAAACGCTCGAACCGCTCTGGGTACCACCAGGAAGCACGGCGCAGAACAACCAGGGTCGCCGCCATCATCGCCAACAACGCGGGGATGGCGAGCAATTCGACGCCAAAACCGCTCTCGGCCAACACGCTGAGCACCACGATGCCGACCAGGCTGCCCACCTCGGCAAACACTGCCGTTATCAGCACCACTTGTCCCAGCCGTGTTGAGCCACGCTTGGTTTCTCGCAGGGCCGGGACGACGAGGCCCAATGCGGCCGCCGCCATGAGGAAGGTCAGGAACAGCCGCTGGTTGACCTCCGATACGTCGAGAACACCTGCGCCAACCCAGCCCGCACCAACGAACAGTCCAAACAGTGCGAGACCGCTAAACAACTGAGACGGTCCTTGTTTCTCCAGCCGGGTGAAGTCGATTTCGAAGCCGGCCAAGAACATGAGCAAGAAGAGCCCGAACTCCGACAGGAACCCCAGCAGTTCCTCACCCGGTTCGATAATGCCGAGCACCGGTCCAACGAGAACCCCGAAGACGATCTCGAGCACAATCGCCGGAGTCTTGATACGTCCCGCAAGCAACGGGATCAAAAAGGCGGCTGCGGCGATGAGGATGAGCGACACCGGGGTCGCGATCCCGTGGTCGGGAAGACCTCCGCTCTCAGCGGCCAGAAATATCGGTCCCATCATTGCGGGGCCGGCACCACGAGCACGCTCACCGGAGATCGTTCCAGCAGGTGTCCCACGATGCCCGGTGTCAGAACGGTCGACCGATTGGCAGACCGGGCCAGCACCAGCAGCCCCGCACCGTCGAGTGTCGACTCGATCAGTCGGACCGGATTGCCCTGCCGCAGGATTCGGCGCACCGGCACATCCAGCACAGAGGCCTCTTCGCGCACCAGGGCCAGG
Organism: uncultured Kiloniellaceae bacterium; assembly: GCA_964194935.1. Classification (GTDB taxonomy): domain Bacteria; phylum Actinomycetota; class Acidimicrobiia; order Spongiisociales; family UBA11373; genus JACZWZ01. The sequence continues at coordinate 19,056 of CAXMOL010000119.1, read as the reverse complement.
GCGTGCACAGCTTCCTCCCGGTTGTCAGAACCGGAAATAAACGTCGGAGCTACGACGGCAACCGCGGTGACACTTCCGTTGCCAGAACCGGCGATGTCGATCGCGGCCCGCGCCGCAGCAACGCCGGCCGCAGTCGCCCGGGCCGGGGTGACAACGTCACGATAGGGATGACTCCCCCGAGCAAAGAGAACTGGTCGCTCCCAGTGATGGGTGCTACTCAGCAAACGGACGGCTTTTACCCGACCGGTCGATTCAGCAGAAGGAGCGGGCACCACGACCGCCCCCACGCTCCGCTGCGCAATCACCGAGTCAATGTTTCGAGAGGGAACGCCATCGATCGGATGCAGCCGAATATCGACACCTTCAGAGTATCCGCGCACGCGATCGAGCAACGCTTCGATCTCGGCTGCCTGCGACTCGTCACGAATCGTGCGGACATCGCGATGGGCGACAATGATCTCAGCAGCCGAACTCGATCGGGTAAGCGCCAGAGCCTCTCCGAGCGGCCCATCGGCATCGGCGGCGGAGTCGACTGCCACCAATACTCCCTTGCCGAAGTCGAGTGGAAAGCGCGCCTCACCTGCGGTAAAGGTACGCACGATCAACGAGTAGTCGTGAGTCGCTCCAACGACCGTCACAAGGTCCCCGGTCTCCAACACGGTTGATCCGTGCGGGACTATGAAACTGTCGCCGCGCACTACGGCGGCGACAATCCATGCATCTGAATGCAGGTCCTTGAGCGCCATCCCCCGGGCGGGACTATCCCCGGCGATCTTTACTTCGAGCGCTTCGGCCCTACCGTCGGCAAATGACGTCGAAGACACGCGACGTGGCTCCAACTGCATCTCGAGCTGGCGGGCCGCCAGCGAAGCGGGCGCAAAGGCAGGCACCCCCAGATCTCGATACTCGGCAAGGCGTTCTGGATCAATCGCCATTGCGATCACTCGCACGAGACCTGCATCGATTCCAAGCCGACAGACTTCCAGGTTCACATCGTCATCACCGGCCGCGGCCACGATGGCATCCGCCTCGCCCACACGTGCCTTGCCCAAGGTCACACGACTTGAGCCGTCGCCGACGATCTGGTCGATCTCCCGGACGTTGGCAGCCTTGGCGAGCAGTTCAGTATCCGGATCGACAACCGTCACCTCCCAGCGCTCCCCGAGGCGTCGCAGCAGGTCGCGAGTAGCCCCGCGTGCACCGACGACGATCAGTCTCAAGGGGACACCTCTGCGGTTGATTGGAACGGGGCCATTATGCCCGTGCCCTCACACGGAGAACCGAACGACGATGGCGTCTCCCTCGGCGATGACGTAATCCTTGCCTTCAACGCGAACCAAACCCGCCGCCTTCGCTGCGTCCCATCCACCAGCACCGACCACGGCATCGATGGGCACCACCTCGGCGCGAATAAAGCCGCGCTCGAGATCGCTGTGGATCTTCCCCGCAGCCTCGGGCGCAGGCGCCCCGGCCCGAACGGTCCAAGCCCGGGACTCCTTCGGCCCGACCGTAAAGAACGACAGCAGCCCGAGCGCCGAGTAGATCGCTTGCACCATCGTCGCCAACGCTCCCTCGCCCAATCCCAGGCCCTCGAGCAGTTCGATTCGGTCCTTCGGATCCAACTGAGCGGCTTCCTCCTCGATCTTCGCCGAGAGCGCCACCACCAGATCACCGGTCGGCACAACGGCTCGGACCATGGCGACACCATCGGTCGCGGCTGATCCTTCATCGACGTTCACCACCCAAACGGCTGGTTTCAAAGTGAGCGGGGCAAGATCTCGAAACGAGGCGATTTCCTGCTCGGTCCAGGTGCCGACTCGCAGTGGCAAGCCCTCTTCGAGATGGGCGGCAGCACGACCGATCGCCGCGGCAACCGGCTTCAAGGACGCGTCGGACATCGACTCCTTCCCGGCCTTGTGCGCTCGACGGGAAAAGACCTCAGCGTCGGCAAGGGTGAGTTCAAGCAATAACGATTCGGCCTGTGTAACCGGGTCTACTCCGGAGTCGGCATCAGGCACCGCGTCATCGTGGAATGCTCGCAGCACCACCGCGAGCGCCTCCATCTCACGCAATCGCCCGAAGAACTGGGCGCCAAATCCACTCCCCGATGAGCCCGCCATGGCCGGCAGGTCGAGAAGATCGATCGTGGCGTGCGTCGTCTTGTCCGACTCCTCCAATCGGGCCGCGTCGTCAAGCCGATCGTCCGGAACCTTGGCCACTCCGACATTGGGCTCAGTGGTCGAAAAGGGGTGGGCCGCGGTGGGAGCACTAAGGCCTGTGAGCGCGTTGAATAACGTCGTTTTACCGACGTTGGGAAGTCCGAGAATCCCGACACGTGCCATCGGGGCGAGGATGGTAGCCCCAGGAGTTGCCGATCTCGCTGCCCCTCGGCAGCATGGTGCCGTGCTGGCTCTCACCGACCTCCAAAAACGCTACGGGGAAGTCGTGGCCCTCGACGGTGCGGTTCTCGCCGTCCAACGCGGTCGGATTTTCGGATTTCTCGGACCAAATGGATCGGGCAAGACAACGGCCATGCGATCGGTATTCGGTCTGGTAGCCCTAGACGGAGGAACCACCGAGTGGGACGGATCCCCCATAACTCCGACCGGACGACTTCGCTTCGGCTACATGCCCGAACAGCGCGGTCTTTACCCAAAGATGAAGGTGGCCGAACAGATCACATGGCTCGGCCAGCTACGCGGCATGCCCCGGCCGGACGCAACCGCAGCCGCACACCATTGGCTCGGTCGACTCGGCCTTGACGATCGACTTGACGATCGCGTCGAGCATCTCTCCCACGGCAATCAGCAACGGGCTCAACTCGCCGCTGCGCTCGTCCACGACCCCGAGCTGCTGGTCCTCGACGAGCCCTTTTCGGGGCTCGACCCGATGGGTGCCGACGCGATGGCGGAGATCTTGCGCGATCGAGCAAATTCGGGCGCTGCCGTCCTCTTTTCTTCTCACCAGCTCGATGTGGTCGAGGACCTCTGCGAGGACGTTGCCGTGATCGCCAAAGGCCGAATCGTGCTCGACGGCACCATCGAGGGAGTCCGCTCCGCAGCGCCCAAGCGGCAACTCGAGGTCGCGTTTGCCGATCCGAACACCACATGGTCACCAGCAGTCCCGGCTGAATCCACGCGCCAAGGCCGTGGGTTCAACACCTGGTTGGTCCCATCCGATGCCGATCCAGCCGCTCTGCTCGAAGATGCCGGTCGTCGGGGTCGGGTAACCCGGTTCGCCTTCGCCCCACCGGCCCTGTCTGAGATCTTTCGCGAGGCCGTCCGATGAATGGTCTGAGGGCCACATGGCTGATCGCCAGGCGCGAGGCCAAGGAACGTGCCCGATCGAAGGCATTCCTGGCCTCAACGATCGTCACTGTCCTCTTGCTGGGGGCCGTCGTGACGGTCGTGGTGCTCACCGACAGCGGCCCACCCAGCTACAACATCGCCTTGGTCGGCGAATCGCCGACCGGGCTTACTGCGGCATTAAACGCTGCGGCCGTCGCCTCCGATGCCCTCATCGACTTCAGCGACCTGGCCGACCCTGAGGCCATCGCAGACGCAATCGACGTCGGCGAACTCGATGGCGCCATCGTCGACGCCGACACAATCCTGCTCGGCGACAGCTCGACCGGCGGCCTCCAGGGGATATTGGAGGCCGGCCTCGGTCAGTCACTTCTCATCGAACGCCTCCAATCCACCGGACTCGACCCTGCCGTACTCGCCTCGATTCTCGAGCCGGACACCGATGTCAGGATCGTGGCTCCGGAGACCGGAGAGAACGGTGAAGGAGTCGCATTCGCCGCGGTTGTTCTCCTATTCCTCGTGATCACCACGTATGGCCAATGGGTGCTGATGGGTGTCCTGGAGGAGAAATCCACGAAGGTTGTCGAGTTGGTCGTCTCATCCACCAGTGTGCGGAGCCTGTTGGCCGGCAAGGTGATCGGCATCGGAATGCTCGGATTTGCTCAACTGGTCTTCCTGGTTGGCCTCGCCCTAGGCGCTGGATCGTTATTGGATCTATACGAGCTGCCCTCCGGGACGGTCGCCACAGCAGCGTGGTCGTTGGTGTGGTTCATTCTCGGATTTGCGTTCTATGCGGTTCTAAATGCCGCTGCAGGCTCGTTGGTATCGCGTACCGAGGACGCCCAAGCCGCGGCAACACCCATTGCACTGGTAGCAGTCGCGTCCTACCTCTTGACCTTTGCCGTCATCCTTCCCAACCCAGATGGCACCACAGCCAAGATTCTCAGCTTGCTACCGCCGATCGCCCCCATCGCCTTCCCGGCGCGGATTGGGTTCACCGGAGTGCCCCTGTGGGAGATCCTGCTCGGCATCACCATCATGATCATCGCCGTCGTTGGTGTGATTCGCGTTGCGGCAAGGGTCTACGCCGGTGCGTTGCTCGCCAGCGGTGGGCGGGTACGAATTCGAGCCGCATGGCGATCAGCCGGCGAACTCACGGCTCGTCGCTGAACCTGCGCCTCGACAAGCGCGGCAAGCGGGTAGGACTGACCAGCGCGACCCTCTAGGCAATAACTCCCTGTCGACGCAATCCGGCGATTCGGTCCGATGAGAACCCGAGGTCACCGAGTATGCGATCGGTATCGGCGCCCGCAGGCCGGGCGGGCTCTGGAATCGGGACAGCCGAGACCGAGAAACGGGGGGCCGGAGCCGGTTGGTTCACACCACCGATCTCGATGAAGGAGCCGCGGTCCGCCATGTGAGCATCAACGATCGCCTCTCCCAGGTCGTTGACAGGGACGACGCAGGCGTCGGTACCCGCAAAGACACGGCTCCACTCATCCCGGGTCCGGCTACGGAACACCTCAGAAAACCGCTGCCTCATCTGCGGCCATTGGGTGCGGTCGTACTGCCCAGGAAGGTCACCAGCTTCGATCTCAAGCCCGGCCAGCAGGGCTGCAAAGAACGCTGGCTCCAGTGCGCCGACCGCGACATACCTGTCATCGGCGGTCGCATAGCTGCGGTAGAACGGGGCACCTCCGTCCAGCAGATTGGCACCCCGGTCGTCGAGCCATGCTCCCGTCGCTCTCAAACCGTGGAACATCGCCGTCAGCAGCGCAGAGCCGTCGACCATCGCTGCATCAATCACCTGTCCGGGCGTCCCGGACGCCCGACCAACCAGTGCCGCGCAAATACCCAGCGCAAGCAGCATCCCGCCACCCCCGAAGTCGGCAATCAAATTGAGTGGCACCGGTGGCGGCCGATCAGGGTCACCAATCAGATGGAGCACCCCGGCGATCGCGAGGAAATCGACATCGTGTCCGGCGGTCGCGGCTCGCTCGCCATCCTGGCCCCACCCGGTCATCCGCCCGTACACCAGGAGCGGATTGCGGCGCAGACATTCATCGGGTCCTGCTCCAAGCCGCTCCATCACCCCGGGACGAAAGCCCTCGATCAGCGCATCGGCCGACTCCACGAGTCCCAGAAGTACGTCGAGCCCTTCCGGCTGCTTCAAGTCGAGCGCGATCGACCCGGCGCGACCGCGCTGCAACGGATCAGGAGGTGGATCGGAATCGGGCACAGCAAGGGCTGTCCGCTCGATCCTGATGACCTCGGCCCCTAGGTCGGCGAGGACCATCGCACAGAACGGACCGGGACCTATCGAGGCGATCTCGAGAATCCGAACCCCGGCGAGCGGCCCGGTCACGGCGCAGAGGCGCCCGACACAACGAGCGTGTTGCCTGTAGTTGTATCTCGGTCGAGCACGATCAGATCTTCAACGCGCTCCCGTACCGCCGGCACGTGACTCACGACGACCACCAGTCGATCAGGACCGGTCGTGATCAGGCGTTCGATGCCATCCATCGCAAGGTCGAGATGTTCGGGGTCGAGACTTCCGAAACCCTCGTCGAGGAAGAACGCGTCGAGTCGACCTCCCTCACGAGCCACGATCTCCGCCAGTGCCAATGCCAAAGCCAAAGAGGCGAGGAAGGTCTCGCCTCCGCTCAGTGATGCCGGAGCACGGATTCCGTCTGCGGCCGTGAGGTCCACGATCAGAAAGTCACCTGATTCGTCGAACCGATACCGGCCGGCGGACAAGACTTCCAAGTGTTCAGATGCGAGATCCCCCAGTGCCCGCCTCCGCTCGTCGAGTACGAACTCGAGGAATCTCGACGGCGACAGGTCGGTGTGGAGAGTGCGCAGTACCTCAGCCGAGGCATCGAAGTCGGCCTCGTCGTCGACCAGTTGCTCAAGGTCGCCAAGACGCTTCTCAAGCAACTGAACCTCGGCTTCCTTCGCGGTGCGCTCCGAATGCGCTGCGGCGATGACTTCGACTACGTCATCGTTCTCCCCCAGGCCTGCTGCATCTAGGAGCTCACGTAACGCGATTCGAGCGGCGGCAGCCTCTTCGCCTGCCTTCGCCTTGTCGCCCGAGGCTGCTTGCTGTTGAGCGATCCACCCCTCGCGCAGCGCAACAAGTGCCTGCTGCATCGACTCCGGGGCTTCGCCGACCTCGACGATGACACCCAGCGTGCCCGACAGGGTTGCGAGCTCAGTTCTCAGGGAGCCAAGCACTGCCTGGGCGTCGCTCGCCGCCTCCTGCAAGCTCTGCAGCTTGGCCCGGGCGGCCTGCTCGGCAGCGGATGCCTTGGCCACGGCACCGTCTGATTCCACCACTTCCGCTCGGAGATGAGCGAGTAGCTCCTCAGGATCACCAGCACCCAGACGTTCACTCACGCCGGTAGCAGCAACATCCAAGCTCGCCCGTAGTGCCTCGAGCACTTCGACGGCCTCAGCAGTTTGCTTCGAGGTCGTCGCATCGGCGTCTTCTGCAGTTCTTGCCTCAGCCGCCGCAGCTGCTGCTCCGGCCGCGGCTTTGCGAGCGCCGTCGGCAACGCGGCGAGCGTTCTCTTCGGCGGTGTCGACAGCTCTCGCCGACGAGTCGAGCGACGCCGGACTTTCCACATCGGGGATGACCGAGACTTGCTGATCGCACACCGGACAGGCTTCACCGATCACCAACTCGTCGCGGACGGCGTGAGAACGATGCGCCTGGTGAACGGCCTCCAGGGAGGCCCTCGCCTCCGCCAAGTCAAGTTGAGCCTGCTCATCGGCGAGCTGTGCCTCCGACTCGGAGAGGCGCGCTGCCGCCAGAGCCTCCCGCGTACCCTTTGCCGAAGCGGCTGCCTCCAACCCTGCAGCTCGAGTAGCTTCGAGGCGCACCTCCGCCTCTCCCACTCCGGCGCGCTCGGCCTTCCAAGAACTGACCAGGTCGCCGACTTCCTCGAGCCCGCTGCGACCCCCCACCCCTTCGAGCACCCGACCGTTGTGAGCTGCAAGTTCCTCGCCGGTTGCTGAGGTCTTCGCCAGTTCTTCCTCAGCAGAGGTGATGGCGGTTTGCGCATCGCCGGCATTCAAGAAAATGCCTTCGGTGCGCTCCCGATCGGGAATCCGGTCCCCCACCTCTCCAAGCCGCTCGAGTCGGCCCTCGGCTTCTGCAAGCCTTTCCTCGGACTCCTTGATGACCTCTTTGGCCTCTTCAAAGGGCAATCGCAGCTCATCGAGCGCCGTGGCGCGTTGCTCGACGGCAACGAGTTCGACGCGCTTACTTTCGAGGTCCTTGGCGTCTGTTTCGGCCGTCGCCCTCCGTCCCGCCAAGGTTGCCAACTGGCGGTCGAGAACGTCCAGTCGCTCCTTTGCCACCGCCCGCATCGAATCGAGGCGGTCGAACCCAAACACGCCCTTCAGCACCTGATTACGCGCAGTTCCGGTTGCCTCGAGAAAATCCGCGAATTGATTCTGGGCGAGCAGAACCGACCTTCGAAAGGCGTCAAAGTCGAGTCCGAGCAGTGCCTCGATCTGTTCGCCCATCTCACGCGCCCTGTCTGCCACGACAACATCGACTCCGTCCTCGATTCGATACAGGGCATGGGCGGCAGAACCCGTACGGCGCAGGGCCCTGACAGCCTTCCACTGGGTTTCGCCGACCTCGAAAGTGAGTGCGACCTGCATCGCATCGCGCCGTTGGTTGATCAGCGACTTCTGGCCCGATTCGATGCGAGGAGTTCTCCCATAGAGCGCAAAGGCGATTGCATCCAGGAGTGAGGACTTCCCGCTGCCAATCGGTCCGACGATGCCAACCAGGCCGCGCCCCTGCCACTCAAAGGTCTCCTCGTCGGCGTACGAACGGAATCCGCGCAGGGTCAGCTCACGGGGCCGCAAGATCCACCTCTTCAGAAACCTCGCGAAAGAGGTCGAGCAGGACCTCAGGGGCATCCGTCGAGTGAGCTTCCTGGTGATACTCGGAATACAACTCGTCAAGAGGTCTGCCTATGGCGCCGCGGTGCTCTACCTCAACCCTCTCGTAATCGGCGCGCACCTTTACGACATGCTCGAAGCGTTCCCGAGCATCGTCCATCAGTCCCGGTTGCGGACCGTCAGTTGTGACGGTGAGATCGAGGAACATCTCGTCGAGATCGGTACGGGCGGCGATATCGGACCACGGCCCCGATACCTGCACCAAAGGCCGACCAGCCGTGATCGGAACCGAGCGCGTCGTCGCATGAATGCCGGGCTTGGCCTCGACGATCACAACCCGCTTCTGCTCCCCCGCCTCGCCGAAGTCGAGTTGGAGCAGTGACCCCGCATACTCGGCTGGTACCGGAGCGCCGGGTACCGATTGTGGAGCATGAATATGGCCCATCGCGACGTAGTCCACGGCGGTCGGGATGGCCTGCGAAGTAGCTGCATACGCTTCCCCGATGTGGAGGTCACGCTCACCACGCGGGACCCCGGTGCGGACCTTTACGCCACCGACCATGAAGTGAGCGACCAGGAGTGTTACATCGCCATCGCTGGCCCGCTCAGCGAGAGCTTCTGCGTATCGCTCGGTGATTCGTCGAACCCGATCGGCATAACCGCCATACCAGGAGTCGACCTTGGCCATAAAGTCGACTGTCTGTGCCGCCCGCAGAAATGGGAAACAGGCGACCTGAGCTCGCCCCGAACCGGTCTCGAGCGCCAGAATCCCTCCCTCGTCGGGGGCCTTGATCCGGCCGACGAGATGCACACCGAACGGCCCCAGGAATCTGGCCAGGGTCTCAAAGAACTCAGGCGAGTCGTGGTTGCCGGCAACCACCACCACCGGGCGGGCTCCGCTTCTGGCAAGGCGGACCAATCCGTCGAGCGCCAGTCGCAAACTATCGATCGGAGGCGTCGGTCGGTCGAATAGGTCTCCGGAATGGACGACCATGTCGACATCCTCATCGTCGGCAATGGCAACTACCTCATCGATTGCCGCCCGATGCTCCTCCATCCGGTCATGACGATCGAGTCGTTTACCGACATGCCAATCGGAGGTGTGCAGGATCTTCATCGGTAGAAGTCTTCAGTCACCAGCTACCAGTCTCCAGCCAGAATCCGTCCTCGCAGACCGCAGACCGGGGACCCGGGACCGGTTTCTCAACCCAGTCCTTCGAATGGGTCGTCACCTTCTGCAACCTCTTCTTTTCTCGTTGCCCAGGGTGGGAAAGGGAAGTCCACGACCAGCGGGACCGGGATGGCAGGCTGCGACACCACCATCGTTCCCGGCTTGAGCAGGCGAGCACGAGCTCGCGTGGACGGCAGCATCCACCCGTACTCCGACCGCTCCGCCTCGGCGGCGTCGAGCCGCCCGGCAACCCGCACCGCGGCGTTCTCCAGAACCTCGGGTGCAACCCGCGAAGCCGACTGTTGTGCACCCACCAGCAGGACGCCCAAGGACCGCCCGCGTTCGGCGATGTCGATCAGCATGTCCTTTATCGGACTCTGCCCTTCACGCGGGGCGTATTTGTTCAGCTCGTCGAGAACGACGACCGACAACGGGAATCGCTGACCGCTGCCTTCCTTCTCGGCAAACGCCTCCCGCAAAAGCGCACCCACTACGAAGCGTTGGCCCAAGTCGTGCAAAGACTGAATACCGACAACTGTCACTTGAGCAGCCGCCCGATCAATCCTCCGGCTCTCCCCCGCCCGAATCAGATGACCGAGGCGAATGACCGCCGCCGAGAATCGGCGCATAAAGGCCGACACTGTTCCCGCCTGGACTCGGCCTGTCCAGCGCTGATCGGGTTCACCGTCAACAGGGTCCACGAATTCCTCGAGCGCCTCCGCCAAATCCGAGAGCGACTTGATCACCCGTTCGCCGCGATTGGGGGTAACCATCGAGCCGGGACCGTGACCCTCGGCAGGGTCACGCAAGACGACCGCACCGGGGACTCCGGTGACATCCACTGCATACCGATGCAGTTGTCCCTCGACCCGCTCGGCAATAAACGAAATCTGATTGCGGCTGTCAGATGCATCGGTAAACAGGAAGCGAAGGAGTCCGTCATCGATGAACTCCCGCGGCGTCCACGCAAAAACGGACACATCCTGGCGACCTGCGGTGTCAGGCACAGCAACATCACCGGAGCGAGGACGCGGCGGAGCCCACAACGAAACCGATGGGAACGGTGAAGCGTCAACGCCCAGAGCGCGCCACTTCTCGGCATCTGCTTCGGTGAAGTCCTTGTTGTGCTTATCGAGCCACAACAAGTCTTCTCCCTTGACGTTGAACACGAGCACCCGGAGGTTCTTGCCAGCGTCCCCGACGATGTCACCGCGCCCGGTGAGCATCCGCAAGAAGAAGAGAGCAAATGAAGTCTTGGTGGCTACTCCGCTGATGCCAGAAATCGACATGTGGCCACCTTTGCGACCATCAAAGAAGTCGAGGTCGACATAGACCGGAAGACCATCGCGTCCCAGCCCCACCGGCAACGGTCTGCCCATCTCGTCGGTGTACAACGCCTTGTCACGAGCCTCACCGGTTGCTCGCTGGACGAGTCCACCGGGGTCGGGGGCAACCCAAAGCTCGGGATCGACCCTCGTCACCGACACCTGCGCCGAGCGCACTGCAGCGCCCGGCATTGAGCCCTCTTCTGCAATGCGGAATGTGTCCGACTCGAATGAGGCACCCTCGTAGATCGCTTCGACTTCGGTCACCACGCCGTATGTGCTGACTGCATCCTTGCCGGGGACATCGGTGGTGACGACCACCAGATCGTCAAGCTGCAGATAGCGCTCCTCGGCGATGACGACCCGGAACTCCCTCGTCGAGGTGTGCTGACTCCCTAAGACCCTGCCCACTTCGTCGGTCATGCCGCCGCCCCCAATGCTGTCCGGAGCGCCCGCAAGACCAATCCTGCGTCGCCCATTCGATGTTTCAGATCTCTTTCGAGCGCGGCAATCGGCACCAGGTTCTGTGGAGCCCGGGGATCGATGTGACCCGCAGAGGCCACCAGTGGGAGAACCGCCGCACTTCGGTCCGCAAGGGCGGACACGGCTTCCACCCCGAGTGCAGCCGACGCCTCACAGCGGACGATGGCCGTCCACGAGTGGCCGCCGTTTCGATCGGCCAGCCGGACGTACCAAGAGTATCGGCGATAGCGACCTTCGCCGATCGTAAAGATCGGGGTGCGCTCCTTGGCTCCGAGGAGGCCGAGGATGTCTGCCTGCTCGGGTGGAAGGTAGGAGCGTCGATGACTCTTGATGTACCCCATCTTGTCGGTCTCGGTGTATTCGTAGAGAGGACCGTCGGCAACGACGAAGTATCCGCCCTGGGCCAGTTCTTCGGCGAGGTGTGCCTCGGCGCGACGCATCGCGTCGTGCAAACCGCGAACCAGCGAAGCCGGATCCTCGTCGGGAACCGAAACGCCTCCATATGACAGCCCGTACCCCAGCGGCGGGAGGCTGGGAACGTTCCCACCGGTGAGGATCGCCATTCGTGACACTGCCGCGTTTACGACCTCTGATCTGGGTTCGACTCTGTCCCAAAGCAGTGCACCGACCGCATAGGTACCGCAAATACCGGGAACGGGGCCCGAGGGCTCGTCGAGAACGAGTCGGGCATCCACACGGCGCACCCCATCGACGAAGGCGACTTTGGGGATGCCGTCGTCGATGCCGGCGATCGGCGACCACGGACGTTGTTCGACCTCGACATCGACAGACCCCTCAGCTGCCCGGAGATCCTCGTCCGGTTCAACTGAGGCGCCGTACTCGGGAGCCCAACCTTCGACGAACAGGCGCGTCATGGGCGGCAGGGTAGCGATGGGGTGCGACGGCTCCCCACCGCACCCAACGGCCTCGCGGCGCAGACGTTCGTTGACCGATCGCCAAATGACGAGAGACCCGGGTTACCGGGCCTCTCGTCCCCATTACAGGGAGGGAATGCACCTTCAAACTCTGTACAGACTCATAGGAGGTTGTCAGTGCTCAGAAAACATGTCACAACACCATCCCGTGGGATAGGGCCGGTCATCCCCTGGCGCGCGCCAGAAGTCCCGGTCCAGTCCCCGGCCAGAAGCCCAGCAGCTAGCTTGCGACGCGGTGGAGACTTCGATCAAGAACGACGAGCGGACCATCTTTGGATGGGCCATGTACGACTGGGCCAACTCAGCGTATGCCACAACCATCGCCGGAGCCGTTCTTCCGGCCTTCTTTGCCGACGAGATCGTGCCCGAAGCCGGCTACAAGGTCTTCGGTGCAACACTCAGTGGCGAGGCCATGTGGGGGCTTGCCGCCGGAGGTGGTGCATTCCTGCTGTTCCTGGTGATGCCGATCCTTGGTGCCATCGCCGACTTCTCGGCGACCAAGCGCCGGTTCATGATGGGTTTTGCCATCGCCGGCGCGCTGATCACGATGACACTCGGGATGATGAGCCCGGGGATGGTGGTTCCCACTCTCGGACTGTTCCTGCTGGCACAGATCAGCTTCGTCGCCGCCAATGTGTTCTACGACGGGTTCCTGCCGGACATCAGCACCGACGAAACGATCGACCGGATCTCCTCGAAGGGCTTTGCCCTTGGGTATCTCGGAGGCGGTCTCCAACTCGTGCTGGCAGCGGCGCTCATCCTCCTCCACGAGTCTCTCGGGATCACCGAGACAGCGGCGATTCAGATCGGTATGGCATCAGCCGGGTTGTGGTGGCTCGCATTCGGGCTGTTTGCTTTGGCCCGCATCCCTGAAACGGGAACAGCTACGCCTCTCCCACCCGAATACGCCGGGCGAAATCGCGTCGCTGCCTACACCAGCATCGGGTTCCGCCGCACGCTGGCCACAACCAAGAAGCTGCTCGGCTTCAAGCAGATCTTGCTGTTCATCATCAGCTTCATGCTCTACAACGACGGGGTACAGACCACGATCGCTATGACATCGGTGTACGCCACCGACACCCTGAATCTGGAGATCGAGACGATCCTGGTGGCGTTCCTGATCGTTCAATTCATCGCGTTCTTTGGAGCCCTGGCGTTTGGAATGATTGCCGACCGAATCGGCGCCAAACGCGGGATTCTCATCACCCTCGTCGTATGGAGTGGTGTCGCCATCGGTGCTTTCTTCCTGCCGGAGGGCGAAGCGGTTCCGTTCTGGGTGCTGGCGACGGTGGTCGGCTTCATCTTGGGAGGAGTCCAGGCACTCAGCCGCAGCCTGTACGGATCGATGATTCCCGAGGACGCCTCGGCCGAGTTCTATGGCTTCTACAGCGTCTTTGCAAAGTTCTCCGCGATCTGGGGACCGCTGATCTTCGCTGTGATCTCAACAACGACGGGATCCGGCCGACCAGCCATTCTCTCGATCATCATCTTCTTCGTCGTCGGAATGATCCTGCTTGCCCGTGTCGATGTCGAAGAGGCTCGTGCCAGCCGAGATCGCTGGCTCTTCGACGGGGTCGAGGCTCAAGTAGCGGATGAATAGTGGGCGCCGGACCACATCGGTGCTGGCCGCCACCGAAACCTGGTTGAGAGCCGCGGGAAAGACGTCACCCTCGACTTCCGGACTGACCGGTCAGCGCCACCAAACGACCTTGCGGCCCTCGAACAGTTCGATCAGCGCCTGGTTGAACTGATCAGGCTGCTCGATCGGGGCCAGATGGCCGGCATCAGCCAGAACCGCGGTGCGGGCACCCGGAACGAGTTTCGCCATCGCCCGAATCTCGTCCTCAGGAATGATCGCGTCTTCTTCCCCGCCGATGACGAGCGTCGGTACATCAATCCTCGACAGCAGTGATGTCCGATCCTGACGCTCCTTCATCCCCTCGAGGGCGGCGATAAATGTCTCGTAGCGGGTTCCCTCGATCATCGACCGCACCCGCGCCTGGGACCGCCGCGAAGGCTTGCGGCTCAACAGTCCCGTGATCAATTCGCTGGTGACGGCACTGCGACCCTGGTCGAGCAGTCGATCGGCGAGCGCATCCCGGCCTGCTCGAGTTTTGGCCGAGTCAGCGCTTGCTCTGGTGTTGACCAGCGTGAGGCTGCGGACCAGCGATGGTCTCAGCTCGAACAGCGCCAGCGCCACGTAGCCGCCCATCGAGAGCGCGATGACATCGGCCTTTTCGGCGCCGAGCGCATCGATCACGCCGGCGAGATCGTCGGCGAGCATCTCCATAGTGAGCACCCGATCGACGATTGGATCGGATTTCCCGAATCCGCGCAGATCGACCGCGACGCACCTGCGGACGTGAGCAAGGCCCTTGAGTTGATCCAGCCACAGGCTGTGGTCCAAGGGGAACCCATGCACGAATAGCGCGAGCGGGCCTTCGCCGACCTCGCGATAGAACAACATGTTGCCGTTCACCCTGGCAAAGGGCATGGATGGCGCCTCTCTTCCTCTAACGGATTCGGTTTGAGTCTCACAGACCTTTAACGAACCCTCCTGACCGTGCTTACAAGATTTCGCGACCTTAGAGCCAGATCACCAGCCCGGACGAGGCCCTGCCCATGACGCTGCTCCAAGACCCCAAGGATCACGTCGCCGCTGTGCGGTCCATGGCGGCGGGTGGGGTCTCCTCCGAGGAGAATCGCCGCACGGTTCGGGGTGCAGTAGCGTCGCCGGGTGCGACGCATCGCGATAGCTCTCGCCGCCTTTCTCGCAGCCTGTACTCCCAGCGCCGAGCAACCCACCACCACGACGGAGGCGCCCATCACCGGCGGGGTGCCTGCTCGGGTGGAAGCGGTGCTCGACGGTGATTCGGCGCGGGTCACGGTCGACGGCGCCGAGGTCGAAGTGCGACTGCTCGGGATCAACTCTCCAGAGCGCGGTGAATGCTGGGCCGACGAAGCGCGTGCCACTCTTGAAGAGAGAGTCGCAGAAGGTGATATCTCGCTCGTCGGAACCGAGGAAGACCAGTACGGCCGCCTCTTGGTCTACCTGTATGCAGGGTCCACCAATATCAATCGCCGCCAGGTGCTCGACGGCAGCGCCATCGCAATCGCCACTGAGCACGCCGAACTGCCTGATTTCCTGGCGGCCGAAGAGGAAGCGATCGCGCTCGAGCGCGGTTGGTGGAATGCAGCAGCGTGCGGATCGGAGGGAGCCCGCGCCGAAGTACGGATCTGGACCGTTGAGCCCGACGCACCAGGGCGCGATGACCAGAATCCCAACGGCGAGTTCGTGGCAATCACCAATGACGGCCCCGACTCAGACCTCAGCGGATGGATGCTGCGCGACGAATCATCTGTTCACCGGTACACCTTCCCCGACGGGTTCGTACTGAACAGTGGAGGCGTCATAACGATCAGGTCGGGTTGCGGCCAGGACGAAGGCTCGTACTCGTACTGGTGTGCCGACGGAACGGTGTGGAACAACTCCGGCGACACAGTGCTGCTCCTCGATCCCTCTGGGGCCATCGTGGATCGGGTTCGCTATTTCGGCAACTGATCAAAAGACCATCGTCGTACCGCGGCAGTCCAGGCATACCGAAGTGACCTGCTTCAGAATCGTCGGCTGATCCCCCAGCGCAGCGGCGATGCGAGCCAGGGCGGCCTCCGGGGCCACGGTCCCACCGCATTTCACACATCGAGCCAGCTGATGGGTAACGACAGTTCGCTTCCCCATCTCAAGCTCAGCAAGGTCGACAGTTCTTTCGAGCATCAGCGCGTCCGGTTCGGGACACCGGTCGACACACTGCCCACATGCCGTACAAGAAGCTGGATCGAACTCGATCGCCAACACACCGTCACGAGGTACCGATAGCAGTGCAGCCGAGGGACACACCGTCGCACACATTTCGCAACCCGTGCAGACGGCATCGTCGATCGCGACCACGCCGAGCGGGGACGCATCGCCCCGCACCGGCTCTGCCGCCAGAGCCTCAGCCAACGCCGCAGCCCCGCCGACACCAAAGATCGACCCTTCAACTCGAAGATCGAGCGGCGCCGGCAGAGTGTCTGACGTTTGATCCACAATCAACTCATCCGGCGCGATGCCAGACAGACTGAGCCAGAGACGGGCAAAGGCGACGGCCGTACGAGAGCGTTCGTCGGCATCCGGCTCCTTATTGCAGCCGCATGCACTCACCGTCACAGCAGCTGCACCCAAGAACAGTGGTGCGAGCACCCAATGCGGAGGCACCATTCCGACACAGGGCAAGGCGACGTTGTACCAGCCATCCGGCGCAACCGGGGCAGCCCCCCTCACACAATGCAGGGCCACGCCGAAACTGTCTACCTCGCGCCCGATCGCTGCGATCTCCGCCTCCAATTGTTCAGGCGTAAAGGAGGGATTGACCATCGCCGCCACAGGACATGCGGTCAGGCAGCGTCCACAACCAGCGCATGACAGCCGATCCTGGGTGATGCTCCCCCGTGACCAGTCCAGCGCACCGTGGGGACACACTGCAACGCATGCCCGGCAGCCGTCGGAGGCACCACACGTGTCGTCGGGGTATGGCACGACCCGATATGAAGGAGCTCGGAACGCCAAGAAAGAACGACGCGATACCACGGCCGGCATGACCGGTTTTAGATGCTCCGGGCCACAACCGCGGTATTCCGCGGCGCGAGCGGCTGCCGACGCAACTCGCGCCCGTATCCGCGGTCCCGACTCTCGATCCACCTCGGTGAGGAGAACGACAGGAACACCTAGCGGATCGAATCCCTCAGATCGAAGCCGTCGCTCGAGATGCGCTTTATCCAAGCGCTCAATGCAACCGACAAACCCAACGTCATCGACATCTTCGGGGACCCTCGGATCGCGACACCAATCGTCCTCGATCGTCACATCCATACCCGCATCGACACCGGTCCAATCGACGTCGGAACAGGCGACCCACCTCATTCGTCCTCTCCTCCGGCAGCAGCAAGCAGCATGCGTACCAAGTCGTTCTCGTGAAGGACAAACGCTGCGGTGGCCTCGCCCAACGCGGCATACACGCCGGTTCGGTCTCGCTCACCGACTGTGACGGCAAAGCTGGGGACCCAAAAGGCCAATACGGCGACCAGTTCCATCTGGCGCTCAAGCCACTCACGACCAGTGTTGCCAGCGGCGCGGGCCTCGGCTTCTGCCGCACAAAAGGAAGAGGCCAACTCGAGTTCTACGACGAGGTGGTCCGGAGGACGATCGTCGAGTTGCGTCTCGATTCCGGCCCGACGCATCAGGTCCTCGATCCGTCCGGCGTGGCGCGCCGGGTCTCCAACCAGGTTCACCCCGAGCTGCTGTGACTCGATCGGTGGGCAGAGCGCGCCATCCATGCCCGATCCAAACAACCTCACGTACTCGCCGGCAACCGCAGTCGGCGCCGCATCGGCCAGCGCGTTGTCCCATCGGCGCAGGGGGGAGGTAAACGAGAATATCCCCAAACCGAGGTCCTCGAGCAATGCCAGCCCGGTTTGGATCTGCTCGGCCTGCACCTGCGACGGCCGACTGAACCCTGCGGCTAGGACGCGGTAGCAACCCTGCCTCATCCGGGCAAGATCGCTTCCGGTCAGAGTCCCCCTCACATCATCCATCCTCTCAGAAACTCACTCTCGATCGTTGTCCGGCAACATCGTATAGACGAGCGCCGACCCGAGGGCCATCATCACGCCGAGCACATACACGAGCGGTGCGAACTGCATCCGTGGCTCGCTGTTGGCTACCGACTCGACTCCCCAAGGCGCTGCCAGCGAGAAGTAGGAGACGATCATCAGGGCAATGCCCACGACGATCATCCCGATCGTCAGTCCCTTACGCATGCGAGGCCTCCTCTTCGTGGTTGATTTCGACGATCGGCAGCACCTTCATAAACACGCCTATGACGAGTGCTCCAAACGCAACCAGGCTTGCCACCACCGCCCATTCGACCCAGGACGGGGAGTACGAGCCCTCGGCGTAGGGCAGCAACTGACCGTGGGTCTGCGAGGGAACCGCAATCAGATACCGCTTGGCAATTGCGCCAAGATTGACCGCGATCCCAGCTGCCACCAACCACTTCACGTTCCAACTGCGCCTGAGTGCCTGGAATAGAAGTGATGCCAGCGGGAGGACAAGGAGAGCCACTGCGGTCCAGAAGATCCATGAGTACTCACCCCACAGCATCTCGCGGGTGACCTGTTGCTCGCGATCGATTCCGGCGTAGGTCGCGGTCAGAACCTCGGTGACCATGAAGTACACATACACGAACAGCAGCATCATCATTATCCGACCGAGCCAACTGAACACATAAGTGTCGAGACCCACATCTCGCGGCATCGACTTGCGCACTATCGCCGCAAGCACCACAAGCATCCCGGTTCCTGAAAGCCCTGCGAGCACCACAAAGGCCGGTGCCTGCAAAGCGCTGTACCAGCCGGGTCGCCCACCCTGGAGCCCGAAGACGAACCCCAGGGTCGAGGTCGCCACCACCAACATCGGCAGGATCGATACCGCCATCCAGAACGTGGCCCTCGACTGGCGCTCCCGCTCGGCAGCGGTGTCCGTATACCCGACTGCGACGAATCGGTGCAGCCACTGCAACCGGCTCGGATGTTGCGCCAGCAGCGCGGCGTCAGGTCGGCTCGAGATCCACAGGTATACGAGGCTGGCGAACAGGTAGCCGGCGATGACCATCGTGAACGTCCCGAAGAACGGCGACTGCGGCCGCGCATACCGGAACAGGTTGATGATCCCCCGGAATGGTTGTCCGAGATCGGCCACGATCGCGATCGCTCCGAGGATGAGACTGACCACCGTCAGGACTTCAGCCATCCGAGCCAGCGGACGCAGTCTCTCCAAGTTGAACAGCCGGATAACCGCCGCAATCGTGATTCCGGCGAAGCTG
>CAXMOL010000118.1:0-5069 GCA_964194935.1 uncultured Kiloniellaceae bacterium | reverse complement strand
ACTCGGGCAGCCGCGGCACGAGCCGAGGTCGACCCGGGCAAATATGGAGAGGTGGCCGAGTGGACGAAGGCGCTCGCCTGCTAAGCGAGTAGGGGGTTTATAGCCTCCTCGAGGGTTCAAATCCCTCCCTCTCCGCCAAGGGCTTCGTCGCGCGCTGCGCGTGGAGCGGTCGGCACCCGCCAGCGCCTAACCGGCGCCGCCGGCCACCTCCAATGAACCTCGCTGCGCTCGGTGCTCTCTAGGTAGGTTCAAATCCCTCCCTCTCCGCCAGGGGTTTCGTCGCGCGCTGCGCGGCGATCCCCCCCACCAACGGCCTTCGGCCGTTGACTCCCCCTCAAGGGGGGAGTGGTTTCGTACTGATCCTTGGCCGCTCTAATCCGTCCTTCTTCGCCAGGGGTTTCGTCGCGCGTCGCGGGGCGATCCCCCCACCAACGGCTCCGCCCTTGACTCCCCCTCAAAGGGGGGAGTGGTTCTGCGCTGATCGCTAGTGCGCCATTGAGCGCGGCGCAGAGTGTCAAACACACGACGTTTTCGGGGATCCGCCCGACTGTCGGGAGGTTGACCAACTCATGCATTCGAGGATTCAGGCATGAGTACCGGCAGGCTCCCCTCCGCGGATCGAAAGCCACGTCGACCGTCCGGTGATCCGACCGCGATTCGACCCGACATGAGGCTTTCCACCTACGCCTGGGCGCTGGTGGTGGTGGGGGTCGTGGGCGCCGTGTTCTTCGTGATTGTCGGCAACCCGGATCCGTGGTGGTTCGAAGCTGACGAAGAACTCGCTGAGTGGATCGGATCCGTTCGCACATCCTGGGCGGCCGACGTCGCCGACGCCGTCGAATGGCTCGGATCTCCGTGGTCTCTTCGCATTGGGTTGTGGGGTGGCGTCGCGGTCCTGTTGGCCTATCGCAGGTGGCGTCAGTTGTTCACCTTGGCGACAGTCGTCGTCGCAGTCGAGTGGTTGACCGAGCGGGCCTCGGAGGCGATTGCGCGGTCGCGCCCCGAGGGCGCGTTGGAAGCCATCGACGGCTATTCGCATCCGTCGATAGCACTTGCCGGCCTGGGGGTTGTCCTCGTAGGACTCGGCTATGCCCTTATCCCGAGGGGTCGCTTTCGTCACATGTGGTTTGTTTCCTCGGCCATAACGATGGTTGCCGCCGGTCTGGCACGGCTTTACCTCAGTGTCAGCCACCTTTCCGATCTGCTGCTCGGTGCCTTCGGCGGTGCCGCAATTGCTGTCGGCGCATTTGCTCTGTTGGTTCCGGAAGAGTCGTTCCCGATCGATTACCACCGCCGTCGCTCGGCCCACCTTCCGGTTACCGGGAAGAGGGGCTTGGTGCTGCGCGAGGCGCTTGAACAGCAGTTGCTGGCGACCAACGGGATGGAGTCGGTGACGATGCGTCATGCCCTCACCACTCAGCTGGGGTGTGATGTCGTTCACTGTCAGTTGGTTGATCTAAAGCCGTTCGGTCAGGCGGGTTCGGCCGGATCAACCCCGTTACGAATCTCGGTTCGTGGTCAAATCGAGGGCGATGTGTTCGCCAAGCTCTACTCGATGAACCATCTCCGCTCCGACCGGTGGTACAAGCTGGGACGAGCGATTCTGTACGGACGGCTCGAGGACGAAAGGCCGTTTACCTCGGTGCGTCGCCTTGTCGAGTACGAGGACTACATGCTTCGGGTGATGCGCGATGCCGGACTTCCATCGCCCGTTCCCCATGGTGTCGTCCAATTGGTCCCCGGAAGGGAGTACCTGATCGTCACCGAGTTCTTCGAGGGCTCGGTGGAGATCGACCAGGCTGAGGTCGGTCCCGAGATAGTCGATGAGGGTCTTGATATTGTCCGACGATTATGGGATGCAGGTCTGGCTCATCGCGACCTGAAGCCGGCCAACCTCCTCGTGCAGCGCGGCAGCGTGAAACTGATCGATGTCGCCTTTGGCGAGGTCCGACCTACTCCGTGGAGGAAGTCCGTCGACTTGGCCAACATGATGCTGATCCTGGCGCTGCATGTGGGCTCTGAGCTCGTATATGAGCGTGCATTGACTCGGTTTACTGAGCAGGAGATTGCTGAAGCGTTTGCTGCCACGCGCGGGCTCACGATCCCCGCGCAACTCAAGTCACACCTCAAGGCACATCAGGCCTCGGGAGGCCTCGATTTGATCGAAGCGTTCCGCAAACTCGCGCCGGAAAGGAGTCCGATCTCGATCCAGCGATGGGGATTGCGTCGACTCGGACTATCTGCGGCGGTGGTCATTGGCGGCATCGTGATGATCGTCGCCACCTACCAGAACCTACGCGGGGTGGATTTGCTCTAGGAGCTTCTCGGCGAACTCCTAAAGGACTCTCATCTCATATTCATCTGGGCGTGAGAACCTAAGGACACAAACCAGAACCAAGCCCCCCTCAGGAGTTGGAATGGCTGATAAGAAGTTGACTGCTGCCGAGAAGAAGGCAGCAACCGAGGCTGCTGCTTTGGCCGAGGCCGAAAGCAAGGCGACGGAGCGCAAGCGACTCATCGGCGCCGGTACGGCGCTTGCGGCGGTGGCACTGTTCGTTGGCGGATACGCCGTTGGCAACGCCTCAGATGACGATGGCAGGCTTGTGGGTTCGGCCGTGATTACCGACGATGGCCGGGTCGGCCGCGATGGCCCATTTGTCGACCGCGGCCAGCGTGATGGCGACCGACAAGGACGAGATGACCATCGCCCTGGTGAGAGGTTCCCCGATCGGGACCACGGATTCGGTTTCGAATTCCCTGATGGCTTCGAATTCCCGGAGGACTTCGATTTTCCGGGTCCCCGTGGCGGTTTCGGTTTCGAACTCCCTGACGGTTTCGAGTTCCCTGACGGGTTCGAGTTCCCGGGTCCGCGCGGCGGTTTCGAGTTCCCGGAAGACTTTGACTTTCCTGAGGACTTCGAGTTCCCCGGCGACGGCCACTTCGAATTCGACTTCGACTTCAACTTCCCTGAAGGGTTCGAGTTCCCGGTGCCGAGGGGTCCCCTGTCTGACCGGGGCCCGGAGCCAACAGAGCCTCCCCCGGCGATCGATGACGATTTCCAGGGTCAGGGGTTCCTCGGTGTCTCCGTGGTCGAAACGCCCGACGGTGTCGAGGTCGCGGAGGTATTTGCTGGCTCACCCGCCGACGGTGCAGGTGTGCAGGCCGGCGACGTCATCCTCGCCGTGGACGCCGTGACCGTCTCAACCGTTCCGGATCTCATCGATGTGGTAGCGGCGGCCGGCGCCGGTACCGAGGTGGTTGTGGCGATCGAGCGGGGCGGAACAGCCCTCAGGATCGAAGTGACCCTGGGCATCCGCCCGAACTAACTCGTCGGCGTCGGCCCGTGGCTGCCCCATCGGCGCGGGCTCCGGCGCGTTATGCGTTCGCCCATTCTTCGACCAGGTCGCTGAGGAGATCGAGTGGGACCGCCCCGGATTCGAGTACCGCGTCGTGGAAGCCCTTTATGTCGAATCTGGAACCCATAGTCCTCTGGGCCTCGGCCCGGAGTCGGAAGATTTCGCGCTGACCGATCTTGTAGGCCAGAGCCTGACCGGTGTAGCCGATGTAGCGATCGACCTCGTTCTCCATGTTGTTGACTGCTTGGGGGGAGTTCTCCACCAGGTAGTCGATGGCCTGCTGACGGCTCCATCCCAGAGCATGGAGACCGGTGTCGACGACGAGTCGACCCGCCCGCCACGAATCGAAGGAAAGAATCCCGAAGCGCTCGAGATCTCCGCTGTAGAGCCCCATCTCGTCGGCGAGGCGCTCGCAGTAGAGGCCCCAGCCCTCGACGTAGACGGTGACGAGACCGTTCCGCCGGAATGTTGGAACCTCCTCAAGTTCTTGGGCGATCGCCAGTTGGAAGTGATGGCCGGGTACGCCCTCGTGGAACGCGAGTGCCTCGGACTCGTAGCGGGTGCGGGTTGTCGGTTCGGTGAGGTTGATAAAGAACATCCCCGGTCGCGATCCGTCGTCCGCGGGCGGCATGTAATAGGCCAATGTCGCATCCTTGGCCCCCGGTTCGGGGATCGGCTCGACTACGCACTCAGCCTTGGGGAGACGACTGAACCAATCAGGAGTGACCTGGTTAGCTCGCGCGGTCGCCTGTACCGCAGCTTCCATCACCTGTTCGGACGTTTCGAAGCGGAGCTCGGGGTCATTGCGTAGTCGGTCGTAGATTTCGGCGACATCGGTGGTCCCGAGGACAGCGGCGCCGAGAGAGCGGTACTCCTCCTCCAGCGAGGAGATTTCATCGAGCCCGATCTGGTGGACCTCACGCGGATCGATGTCGAGAGAGGTGTACCGCTTGACCGCCAGTGCGTAGACCTCTTCACCATCGGGCAGCCAGCACACCCCGGACTTCTCTTGGGGTCTGGCGTGTGGCAGAACGTCGTCGGCGATCATCGACCGATAGCGCGCAAAGGCCGGATTCACGACATCGGTGACCTGCTCGGTCATGGCCTCGCGCCAACGCGTCTGCTGGGTGTCATCCATGGTGTCCGGCAAGGCGATTTTCAAGAATGCGTTGTCCTCGGAGGGCGCATCGGCGAGGGAGTCGAGTTGACTCAACACCTTCTCGACGGCGACCAGAGGTGGGGTCCGCCCGTTGGCCACGCCTTCGCGATGCCGTTCCATCATCTGGTCGAACATCTGCCCTGTCTTGGACGCCTTCTCGACATAGGCCCAGGCATGATCCTCTTCGGTGGCGCGGAACTGCGACACGCCCTGGACGATGTCCATGTGGAGGCCGAGCATTGGGTCGACCAGGTACTCGGGTTGACGCGACGCCAGCGCTCCGATAAATCCGTCCGCCTCGGAGATCAAGACATGACGAGTGATGCGATCGTTCCTTGACAGGGAATTCGGGTCGATTGCTTCGCTTTCGTCACGCATTGCGGTGAAGTCGGCCAGAGTCGCCGCCTCGTGCTCGGCGGTGAAATCCTCGACCTCGGTGTCAAACCGATGATCCCCGAGGATTGTCGCCCAGGTGGGGGACTCCTGCATCGATCGATTCCAGAATCGCTCTGCCAGGTTGCTCAGTTGCTCGTGCACTCGTCCTCCTCACGAAA
>CAXMOL010000117.1:0-1619 GCA_964194935.1 uncultured Kiloniellaceae bacterium | reverse complement strand
ATGACCCGATCGATGGCGACCTTCCTCGCGGCTTGCGTTGAGGGGAAGCTCAACATCCTGCTGTCGGGAGGAACCGGAACTGGCAAGACGACGCTGCTGAACGTCATCTCTTCGTTCATTCCCGCCAACGAGCGGATCGTCACCATCGAAGACGCAGTCGAACTGCAGTTGCTTCAGGAACATGTTGTCCGACTCGAGAGTCGCCCTTCAAACATCGAGGGGAGTGGTCTCGTGACCATCCGTGACTTGCTGCGTAACTCGTTGCGGATGCGTCCTGATCGCATCATCGTCGGTGAGGTTCGCGGTGCCGAGGCGCTTGACATGTTGCAGGCAATGAACACCGGCCACGAGGGTCCGATGTCCACGGTGCCCGCCAATACTCCGCGCGATGCACTGAGTCGCCTCGAGACCATGGTGCTGATGGGGGGAATCGAGATCCCGATGAACGCCGTTCGTGAGTACGTCTCGTCGGCGCTCAGCCTCGTCGTCCAGATCTCCCGAATGAGCGACGGCACCCGTCGCATCACCCAAGTGTCGGAGGTCGTCGGGATGGAGGGCGAGGTGATCACGATGCAGGACGTGTTCCGATTCCATCAGACGGGCGTCGATGAACATGGCGGTGTCGTTGGAGGCATCGTCGCCACCGGAATTCGTCCCAAGTTCGCCGATCAGCTCACCCAGGCGGGCCTGAACCTTCCCGCAGAACTGTTTGGCAACCCGGTCAGCAAGAAGGAGAAGGCTGCGTGAAGTTCATTCGGGCGGCTGCGGCCGCCTGCCTGATGCTGGCGATTTCGCTTCCGGCATTCGCCGCCGAAGGCGTTGTCATCGAATCTGTCGATCTCGACAACGCCCCTGAGCTTTCGGTCATCATTTCAGTCCCGGCCGCGGTCGCTGCCGCTGAGCCGGTTGCAGCAGATTTTGCCGTTCTCGTCGACGGCGTGAGGGTGTCGACGGACGTCTTCGCCCTGGTGCGCGATCCGATGGAGGTCGTGATCGTGATCGACACCTCCGGCAGCATGGCGGGCGAGCCGCTTCAGGCGGCGACCTCGGCTGCTCTTGGATTCGTCGACTCTCTTCCAGAATCCGCTCGGGTGTCTCTGGTCACCTTTGGTGATGAAGCCGTGGCTCGCAATCCGATGGGGGCTTCGCGAGAGGAAGTCGCCGAGTCGCTCGGCGCACTGACCGCCGATGGCGAGACAGCGCTTTACGACGCCGTTGTCACTGCATCGACGCAGTTCGTTGCGGCCGACGCCAGGCATGTCTTGGTCGTCTTGTCCGACGGAGGAGACACGGTGAGCACCGCCACCCTTGGTGAGGCCTCCGATGCGGCTGTTGCGGCGGGTGCTGAGATCAGAGCAGTCGCCTTGCAAACTTCAGAGAGTGCTCACGAAGCATTGGCAGCGCTGGCCGCCAATGGATCGGTCACCTCGGCGGCGGGCGCGGCCGACCTGACGGCCGCATATGAGACGGTGGCACTAGAGCTGACCGGCCGATATCGGCTCACCTTCCAGGCGGCATCCGTCGGGTCCGTCCAGATCGATCTGTTCGTCAATGGTCCTGCGGGTGCGTTGACAGCTTCGCGTGTAATCGACTTCGCCAGCGGCAACGTCAGCGTCGGA
>CAXMOL010000116.1:0-5308 GCA_964194935.1 uncultured Kiloniellaceae bacterium | reverse complement strand
GGACGCTGAGATAGTCATCGACACGGCGACCCTCAGCCGAGACGAAGCCGCCCAACGCATCATCCTTCATCTGGAGGGACAGGGGTTCATCGAGATCCGACGGGACTGACCGAACCTGCCTCGCTAGGTGGCCGACCCTCCCAGCCACTCCTGGATTCGATCACGAACGGCTGGACCGGTAAAGCCCCAATGATCGGCCAACTGCTTCCACGGAGCAGAGGTACCAAAGTGGTCTATGCCGATGGCAAGACCATCCGGGCCGGTAAACCTGTGCCACCCCATCGTCACCCCCGCTTCCAGGGTGGCTACCGGAAGCTGGCCCAGGACCGCGCTGCGGTAGGTCTCGTCTTGGGCATCGAACGCCTCGACGCATGGCATCGACACCACCCGTAGCGAAGTGCCGGCCTCGGCGAGCAGCTCTGCAGCCTCCATCGCCACATGGACCTCTGATCCGGTGGCGATGAGAACGGCATCGTCTCCACTGCGCAATACGTAGCCGCCTCGGTGCACTTCGCCGTGGTGCTTCGATCGATCAAGGACCGGGATTCCCTGGCGGGTGAGCACGATTGCCGTCGGGCCATCGTCGCGCCGCAGTGCCATCTCCCACGCCTCGGCGGTCTCGGTCGCATCG
The DNA here is from genome assembly GCA_964194935.1 of uncultured Kiloniellaceae bacterium. Lineage (GTDB taxonomy): Bacteria > Actinomycetota > Acidimicrobiia > Spongiisociales > UBA11373 > JACZWZ01. Next base: position 4,677 of record CAXMOL010000116.1, on the reverse strand, counting down.
GCCGGACGAACCACCCACATGTTGGGCATGGCACGTAGCGAAGCAACCTGCTCGATCGGCTGATGGGTCGGACCGTCCTCGCCGAGGAAAACCGAATCGTGTGTATAGACGAAGATGCTTGGAGCACCCATGAGCGCCGCCAACCGGGTCGAGGCCCTCATGTAGTCGTTGAACACAAGGAAGGTTGCGCCGTAGGCACGGAAGCCGCCATGAACCGTCAGACCGTTGACGATCGCCCCCATGGCGTGCTCTCGCACCCCAAAGCGAATATTGCGGCCCCCGACATCATCCTGCATCTCTGCCGCACCGGCGATGAAGGTGTTGGTGGAGGGCTCCAAATCGGCCGAACCACCGACGAGTCCGGGCACCTGCGCCGCAAGCAGATTGATGGCGCGCTCTGAGGCCTTGCGGGTAGCTACAGACTCACCGGCCTCATAGCCAAGGGGGCCAACCTCGGCAGCGATTGGTCCGAACCGACCCGACCACCTCGAAGCGAGTCCGGCATCCGCGGCCACGGCGCCGGACATACGCTTTTCCCAAGCGACGCGGGCATCGGTTCCGGACGCCATCGCCTCAGAAAAGAACTCGTAAACACCATCAGGCACGTGGAACATCTGGTCGGTCGGAAAACCCATTCCTTCCTTCGTCGCGGCAACCTCTTCTTCACCCAAAGGGCTCCCATGGGATTTCGAGGTGTCGTGCAGCGTCGGGGCCCCGTGCGCTATGTGGGTATGGCAGACAATCAGCGACGGCCGCTCATCGGAGCGAGCCAACGTAATCGCCTCATCGATCGCATCCCGATCGTGCCCGTCAATATCCAGGACATGCCAGCCGTAGGCGACAAACCGGGCAGGTACGTCCTCGGTGAACGAAATGTCGGTGCTGCCACCGATCGAGATCTCGTTGTCGTCGTACAGATAGACGAGTCGACCAAGCCCCAGGCGACCGGCAAAGGAAGCAGCTTCCGACGAAATCCCTTCCATGAGATCACCGTCACCCAAGAACGCATAGGTCATGTGGTCGACGAGTTCGGGACCAAAGGTCGCGCGCAGATTTGCCTCGGCGAGCGCCATCCCCACCCCGGTGGCAAACCCTTGGCCGAGGGGTCCGGTGGTCATTTCGATACCGAGAGAAGAGTCGCGTTCGGGGTGACCCGGGGTCTTCGACCCGAGTCGTCGAAAGCTCATGAGATCGTCAATGGTCAAGCCGAACCCGGTCAGGTGCAGCAGCGAATACAGCAGCATCGATCCGTGGCCATTCGACAAGACAAAACGATCCCGATCGGGCCAGTCCGGCATCATCGGATCCACCCGGAGATGCTTCGACCACAGCACGGTGGCGATGTCGGCCATTCCCATCGGCATGCCGGGGTGACCTGAATTGGCGCGTTGTACGCCGTCCATGGCGAGCGCCTTGATGGTGTTGACGGCGAGTTGGTCGATGCTCATCGGCTTTCCTACACGACGGGGTGGTCAGCGTAACGACTGCTCAGAGCGCCTTGTTCCCCAGTGGTTCTCAGTCGACGACGCGCAAGTGCCGTTCCGATCGGTTCAGTTCATCGACGGCGCTTTTTCCACAGACGACGATGTCCTCAAGCCGCATCCCCCACTCCCCCGACCGGTATATGCCGGGCTCGATGGAGAAGGCCATTCCAGCCTCGAGCAACTGTTCGTTGCCTTCGACGAGATAGGGGTGCTCATGTGCCTCGAGACCGATGCCGTGACCGGTGCGATGGATGAAGAACTCTCCGTATCCGGCTCGGTCGATCACCTGCCGAGCAGCAAGATCGACCGAAGCTGCCGTCACCCCGGGGGCAACTGCAGCTCTTGCGGCAGCCTGGGCGCTCTCGAGCACCTCATAGGCGGCGGCGACCTCGGAGCGGGGATCTCCGACCGAAAACGTCCGGGTCGTATCGGAGCAGTAGCCCCAATGCCGGCCCCCGAAGTCGACCACGACCGTGTCGCCTTGCTCGATGATGCGATCGGTCGGCTCGTGATGGGGGCTGGCCGCATTCGGACCTGAAGCCACAATGTCGAAGGTGGCGACGTCGTGGCCCTCCTCGATCGTCATCATCCGAACCTCGGCTGCGAGATCGGCCTCGCTTCGCCCGGAAAACGGCGTCGATTCCAGCCGCACCACCACACGATCGGTGGCCTCGGCGGCCTCCCGGAGGTAGCGGATCTCGTCTGGTTCCTTGCGCATCCGAAGCTCACGGGTCAGCGTCGAGGCATCCTCGAACGACGCATCAGGGAGCAACGCCTGCAACTGCAACAAGAACGTGGACCAAGTGGTGTCACCGAGGGCGATCCGGCCAGAGCCGCCTGCCAGGTGGGCGCTCAGCGCCACCGGATCGTCGGTCTCGTCCCAGGCCCGAATCTCGAATGCCCCCCGATCATCGACCCGGGGCGCTTCCAATCGGGGCACAACGAGTACGGGAACACCATCCAACGGCATCACCAACATCGTGAGCCGTTCCAGCGGCATGGCCTCGTAGCCGGTGAAGTAGGGGAGATCCGCGCCGACGGACAGCATCAATGCTCCCACGCCTCGCTCCTCCATCAGTTTCTTGGCGCGCTGGATCCGATCTGAATAGTCGAAGGCGGGCAGCCGGCTCATCCGCCAAGGCTACCGACGCGAGCCGATGAGGAGGTCACGGATGTCGAGGGTCAAGGGCTCGATCGATCAGGCAAGATGCAACTGCTGATTGTCTCGATTTGCGGGCATTCTTTTGGCCCAGCCAGATAGCGAAGAGCACGACTGCGATCCCAACTCCCTGGGGTGGTGTCAGGGCCTGACCGAGGATCGCCCAACCGGCTGCGGCGGCGACAACCGGGCTGAATAGTCCGATGAGCGTCACCTGGGCGACTGGAAGCAGCTCGACACCCCTAAACCAAAGCATGTAGGCGACACCGGTCCCGGCGGTGGCAAGCCAGAGAAACCCACCGATGTTGGCCACCGTGATCTGGGATGGCCATCCCTCGATGACCGCCACGAGGGGCAACAGGACCACACCACCGGCTGTCAGCTGCCACGCGGTAAATGTGAGGAGCGGGACGGGTCTGCCCCAGTGCTTGGTGAGCACAACCCCGGTGCCCATTGAGACCGCTCCGCCGAGTCCGGCAAGAACACCCAACGTATCGAGCTCGGCTCCGGCGCGAAGGACCAGCAGCGAGACCCCGACGATTCCAAGCAAGCCGGCCACGATCACGTGGGCTCGAAGGCGCTCACTCAACAGCACAGACGCGAGGCCGGCGGCGAGGAGTGGCTGGACGGCTCCGAGCGTTGCCGCCACGCCGCCGGGAAGCCGGTAGGCGGCCACGAATAGGAGCGCAAAGAATCCCCCAATGTTGAGCGTCCCCAGTACGAGGCTCTTGATCCACCACCCGCCCACCGGCCGCAATCGTGACACAGCCACCATGGCCAGGCCTGCAGGAAGTGCTCGCACCAAGCCGGCGAGAAGAGGGCGGTCTGGCGGCAACAGCTCAGTGGTCACGATGTAGGTGGTCCCCCACGCTGCCGGTGCCAGCGCCGTAGTAAGGACCAGTGCCACCCCGAACCCTGCGGCATCTGAGCGACCGGCAGCGCGTGCCATCTCAGTTCTCCTTGATATCATGTGTGTTGATGTCTACACATTATAGGTAGATGACAACTATGTCAATATCGATCTATAATTAGGATATGACTGACCACATCGACCACATCCTTGAACAGTGGAAACGACAGCGGCCCGACCTCGACGCATCCCCCATGGGAATCATCGGTCGTATCTCGAGGCTGAACCGCGTTCACGAGCGAGCCATCGCCGAGACATTCAGCACGTTCGATCTTGGGCCCGACGAGTTCGATGTCTTGGCAACGCTGCGTCGGTCCGGCCCGCCATACGAACTCAACCCAAAGCATCTTCGCGAGTCGATGATGATCACCTCAGCCACGATGACGCACCGCCTCGACAAACTCGAACGTCGGGGACTCATCCGTCGGGCCGATGACCCCGCTGATCGACGAGGGATCATTGTCCAACTCACCGAAGACGGGACACGCCTGGTCGACAAAGCCCTCGAGGCGCACCTGGCAACCGAAGCACAACTGATCGCGCACCTCTCCCAGCCAGACCAGACCGCGCTGGCGCGTCTCCTACGGAGCCTCAGTACGCCCGAGGCATGACAAGCCCGGCCCTACGATGTTCGGACCACCAATAGGAGGACAGAATGGCGGGCGTAAACGGTCTGCTCTGGACAACCGTGATCAGTGGACTGGCAACCGGCTGGCTCGCCGTTGTCTTTGCAGTCGCCAATTGGAATGACGATTCCAGCGCAGCAGCGTTCAGTCTCATTGCCGCTGCATTGGCGTTTGGGCTGATAGGCCGAGCCTTGTTCGGAACGCTCCGCCCATGATCCAACGTCGCTGAGGCGCTGCCCTCACGCGACAACGCGACCTGGAGCGCAGTACGGCTATCCGACGGCCGCCGTTGCATCCTTGGCGTGATAGGACGACCTCACCAGGGGCCCGCTCTCCACATGACGAAGGCCGAGGGCGGTCCCGTGTTCTACGTACAGCGCAAACTCGTCGGGGTGCACATACCGGTGCACCTTGCGGTGGCGGGCTGTCGGACGCAGGTATTGGCCGATCGTGACGATGTCGACCCCTACCGCCCGGAGGTCGGCGAGGGTGCCGAGT
>CAXMOL010000115.1:0-1656 GCA_964194935.1 uncultured Kiloniellaceae bacterium | reverse complement strand
GCAGATAGGCAAGGCGATCTGGGATGGTCATCTCACCAAGAGGCTACTGATCGAAGAGCCTCATCAGTCGACAGTCACCAGTCTTCAGTCGACAACCACTCCCCCCTTGAGGGGGAGTGGTTGCAAGCCGTTGGTGGGGGGCTACCGCTGATTCCCGTTTCCCGTTTGACCACTCTCCCCTCTGGGGGGAGTCAACGGCGAAGCCGTTGGTGGGGGGGCTCGCCGCCTGGACCGAGGACGCTCCTACTGAACCCAATCGAGCGCCCGCTGAACCGCCTTGCCCCAAGAGGCATAGAGGCGATCCCTTTCCGAGCCTTCCATCGCCGGTTCCCAGCGGCGACCCTCGGACCACAAGCTGCGCAAGTGATCGAAGCCGTCGAAGTACCCAACGGCAAGACCGGCGGCGTAGGCCGCGCCCAGAGCGGTGGTCTCGATGTTCAACGGTCGTGCCACCGAGACATCGAGGATGTCGGCTTGGAACTGCATGAGTAAGTCGTTGGCCACCATGCCCCCATCGACGTAGAGCGTCGAGAGCGTTTCGCCGCTGTCGGCCTCCATGGCCTGCAGCACGTCACGCGTCTGATACGCCACAGACTCGAGCACCGCCCGAGCGATATGGCGCTTATCGGCGAATCCGGTCAGACCGGCGATCACTCCCCTGGCATCCGCACGCCAGTGCGGAGCAAACAGGCCGCTAAAGGCGGGTACGAAGTACACGTCTCCGTTATCGGTAACGCCCGACGCCAACTCTTCGACCTCGTCGGCACCACTGATGATCCCGAGGTTGTCTCTGAGCCACTGGACGCCGGCTCCGGCGATAGCCACCGAGCCCTCCAAAGCAAAGATGGGTGCCTCACCTTCGACCTGATACGCAACGGTCGTCAGGAGCCCGTGATCACTGGGCACCCTGACGGTGCCGGTGTTGAGGAGCATGAAGCACCCTGTCCCGTAAGTGTTCTTGGCGGTACCGGGGTCGAAACAGGTCTGGCCAAACAAAGCGGCCTGTTGATCTCCCAGATCACCGGCAATCACTACCCCTTCGAGGACTCCCTGTGCAGTGCCGTAGGTCGCCACCGACGGAAGGATCTCGGGAAGCATCGCCCGGGGTACGCCGACTGCCTCACAAAGGTCCTCATCCCAGTCGAGTTGCGCAAGATTCATCAGCATGGTGCGACTGGCATTGGTCACATCAGTGACGTGACGCCCGGTCAACTTCCAGATCAGCCAGGTGTCGATTGTGCCAAACAGGATCTCACCGGCTTCAGCACGATCGCGCAGACCGTGATGATCGATGAGCCAGCGTGCCTTGGGGCCGGAGAAGTAGGTGGCGAGCGGGAGGCCGGTCTCGATACGGAAACGATCCTGCCCGATGGCCCCGCCGAGATCTCGCACCAGCCCATCGGTCCTGGTGTCCTGCCACACGACGGCGGGTGCCACCGGAACGCCGCTGGCGGCATCCCACAGCACGGTCGTTTCGCGCTGATTGGTGATGCCGACCGCACTCAGCTCGGCTGCGGAGATATCCGCCTTTTGCAGGGCGGCGGCGATCACCTGCTCGGTTCGTTGCCAGATCTCGAGAGCATCGTGTTCCACCCATCCAGGCTGCGGATAGATCTGGCGATGTTCCTGCTGATCCATCGACACGATGCCGCCTTG
>CAXMOL010000114.1:0-1513 GCA_964194935.1 uncultured Kiloniellaceae bacterium | reverse complement strand
TCCACCCAAGATGCCGTGTTGTGGTCGATTCGGCTTCCTCGAGTGGCGCTCGGCATGGCCGTCGGCGCAGCCTTGGGGATAGCCGGCGCAGCCTTTCAGGGGATCTTTCGCAATCCTCTGGCGGATCCCCAACTGATCGGGATATCGAGCGGGGCAGCCTTCGGGTCGGTGGTGACAGTGCTGTTGTTGGAAGGAATGATCGGGTCGTTGGCTGGTCCGATCGGAGGAGTCATCGGTGGTGTAGCCGCCGGCATCGTTGTGTACTCGCTGGCCCGTCATCAAGGCCGGACAGAGGTCGTGACTCTGGTGCTCGCCGGATTTGCGGTTGCCGCGATCGGGGGAGCGGGGGCGGCGGTTCTGAGTGTCGCCGCCGACGATGCCAGGCTCGGCAGTGTCCTGTTCTACTCACTCGGAAGCCTTTCGATCGCCACCTGGGACCTGGTGTGGAGGACGGTGCCGCTGGTTCTACTGGCTGTAGTGGCACTTCCTTTTATGGCTCGCAGGCTCGATCTCGTGCTTCTCGGTGAGCGTGAGGCGGCCCATCTCGGTGTGGACGTGGAACGCACCCGAATGACGGTTGTCGGCTTGGCCACTGCTGCGGTGGGAGCTTCGGTCGCGGCCGCAGGCGCGATCGGGTTTGTCGGGCTGCTGGCGCCGCATTCGATTCGGTTTGTGGCCGGCCCGGGGCATCGGTTGCTCCTGCCCGCCAGTGCGCTCGGAGGCGCGGTGTTCGTCGTGCTTGCCGATGCGGTGGCGCGAACGGTTGCATCGCCCCTGGAGGTTCCGATAGGTCTGCTCACTGCGATAGTCGGGGGGCCGGCGTTCTTGGTACTGCTGGCGCGCACCCGCCGCCGGCATGGGGGCTGGGGATGAGAGCGGTTATCGGATCCGGCCTCGGCTATCAGATCGGGAGCTCGGTTCTCCTCCACGATGTCGACTTTGATCTGGCTCCTGGAGAGTTGCTCGGAGTGATCGGCCCCAACGGAGCGGGGAAGACGACCCTGCTGCAATTGCTGGCTGGTGAGTTGGCCCCGACCTCCGGTGTCATTGAGATCGCTGGCCAAGACATTGCGGACGGAGCTCTCGACGAGATGGCGTTGCGGCGCTCTGTGCTGCCACAGCAGCACCTTCTCCAGTTTGCATTCCGGTGTCTCGACGTCGTGCTCATGGGGAGGTACCCCCACGGTGGATCGGAGTCAGAGGCCCAGGCAGTTGCGGAGCGGGCGATGGTCGAGACCGACACCGCTCATCTCGCCGACCGCCTCTATACAACTCTCAGCGGCGGTGAGCAGACGAGAGTGTCTTTTGCTCGAATCTTGGCGCAGGAGACTCCCTTGCTACTGCTCGACGAGCCGACCGGGAGCTTGGACCTGCGTCATCAGGAAATAGTGATGAGCATTCTGCGCGGTCTTGCTGCACATGGGGTGGCCATCGTCGCCGTACTGCACGACGTCAACCTGGCGGCGCGGTTTGCCGATCGGATCATGATTCTCGACAACGGGTCGGTGGAGGC
>CAXMOL010000113.1:0-10860 GCA_964194935.1 uncultured Kiloniellaceae bacterium | reverse complement strand
CGCCTAACCGGCGCCGCCAGCCACCTCCACCGCCTTCGTTCTCCCCCCTCAGGGGGGAGTCCCGATCGAGCGAAGCGAAAGAGGGGAGGGGGGGTCTCGTTCCACGGTTACTCCCAGACACGTGACCCCCTCCGTCACCGGCCTCGCCGGCGCCACCTCCCCCTGAGGGAGAGGAACAAGAACCTCGTGCCCCGAATTCGAGTCGCTATCCCCCCGATCTTCGTTCTCCCCCCTCAGGGGGGAGTCCCGATCGAGCGAAGCGAAAGAGGGGAGGGGGGTCGTTCCCGGTTACTCCCAGACACGTGACCCCCTCCGTCACCGGCCTCGCCGGTGCCACCTCCCCCTGAGGGAGAGGAACAAGAACCTCGTGCCCCCGCCTTTGAGCCGCGACCCCCGGCGCGTTCTGGATCGCCGGCTCGAGCCAGGCACCCCTACGGCACCCGGGGTCGATCGCTTAGGGCTGCTTCCTTCCGGATCTGACCCGATTCACAAAGACTCCGCCGCGTAGGACCCGGCCGTCATCACCACGTGTCCAGCGCTGACCCGACAATCGACGACCCTCGGGCGGGGCATTCAGCCCCGCATAAAGAGGATTTCGGGAAGAGGGCACCCCTAGCGCCCCGCCTAGCACGAGACCTACAGGCTACCGGCCCCAAACCTGACTCAAGACTCTCCGGCCGATGACGGACGACGGATGACGGCTGGCTTCTTCAAGACCACCCCGTATACGAACCCCAGCGGACCCATTCGCCAAATCGTCTCCACCTGCAATGGTCCGTCCGCATAGATGTCCGCCGGTTGCGGCAGTGAGTCGAGGCTGCGATGCAGATACCGATACTCCCGGAAGCCGCCCACGAAAAGGCCTACCAGCGGAAGAACGATCGCCGACGCAGCTCGATGGAGAAGGCGCTTCCAGAGCGTCTCCGGTCGCCCGAGATCGACGATGGCGGCCACCCCTCCCGGTCTCAACACCCGATCGATTTCGCCCAGAGTCGTCGCTATCGAATCCAGATTCCGGAACACATACGCACTAAAGACTCCATCCACCGACGCATCACCCAGCGGGAGTTGCTCGCCCTTACCGACGATCCGTCGTCGGGCGCTATTGAGCGACAGCATCTCGGGAGCAGGGTCAACGGCAACGACCACCCGATCGCCAAGATCCGGATTGGCCGCCCCGGTCCCGGCACCAAGGTCGATCACGCTTCCGCTGGGAAGGTGCTCGATGGCACTACGGCGCCAATCGTCATCGCGCCCCAGCGAGAGAATCCGGTTGACCCGGTCGTAGCGACGGGCAATCCGGGAAAAGACTTCCCGACGGGTCACGGTCCGATGACGTCGGTGCCGAGGAAGCCCCGCAAGGGCTCGGGAACGGTTACCGACCCGTCGGCCTGCTGATTGTTTTCGAGAATCGCGATGAGGGTTCGACCCACCGCAAACGCTGTGCCGTTGAGAGTGTGGGCAATCTCGGTGGGCCCACCCCCGTCGCGGAACCGAATCTTGAGCCGACGTGCTTGATAGCCGGTCGTGTTTGAGCAGGAAGTGATCTCTCGATAGGCGTCTTGACCAGGAAACCAGGCTTCGATGTCGTACTTCTTGGCGGCCGGGTCCCCCAGATCACCGGTGCACACATTTACGACTCGATACGGAATCCCAAGCGCCTGAACCAACGACTCCTCGGTGGCCAGAAGCAGCTCGTGTTCCTCCCACGATTTCTCCGGATGGGAAAACGAGAACATCTCCACCTTGTCGAACTGATGGACCCGGAAGATCCCTCGTGTGTCCTTGCCGTAGGTGCCGGCTTCGCGACGGAAGCAGGTCGAGAACCCGGCGAAACGCATCGGGAGCTCACCTGCATCGAGAATCTCGTCGGCAAACATCGCGGCAAGCGGGATCTCAGCCGTCGCCGCCAGAAAGAGTTCGTCGGACTCAAGTGCAGTCCCATCATCCACTCCAACGGCATACACCTGGTCTCGCGCGCCCGGAAAGAAACCCGTACCAAACAGAGCGGATTCTCGAACCAGGACGGGCGGGATCACCGGAGTAAAGCCTTCCTGCGATAGGCGGCCCAGCGCCCACTGCACCAGTGCGAACTCCAACATCACCGCTTGGCCCTTGAGATATGCGAATCGGGAACCCGACACCTTGGCCGCCCTCTCGATGTCGATGATCCCCAGGCGCTCTCCGATATCGACGTGGTCCTCGATGGCGAAGTCGAACTCGGTCGGAGTCCCCCACGTCTTGACTTCCACGTTGTCGGCGTCGGTGCTCCCTATCGGGACGGACTCATGTGGGGGGTTGGGAAGTGGCACCCAGGCTTCCTCGAACTCGGCATCGAGCAGGTCGGCGCGGGCAAGAGCAGCCTTGTACTCCTCGGCGACCTTGGCCATATCGGCGACTGCTGCTGCCTTGGCGTCACCGTCCAAGCGAGCAATCTCTTTGCCGGCTTCCTTCTGGCGCGCCCGCAACTCCTCGGCGACGGTCCGCTCCTTGCGGCGGCGCACATCCAGGTCTGCCAATGCGTCGAGGTCGACATCGAGGCTGCGTCGGGCAAAGCCTTCGGCCAGCAAATCCGGATTGGTTCGGAGCAGCGTTACGTCATTCACTGCTCAAATGTTAGAGGTCAACCTCCGACTGCCCGATCCACTGCGGTTTGCTCCTCAGGCGACAGGGGCTCGACCCCTTTACCTTCGCGCACCATCTTGGTGAAGAACAGCGTCTGACGAGGTCCGACGAGCAGAGTGATGACCAGCCCGTCGCTCCGTTCGTTCAGCAGAGCGATGGCGCGGGATTGATTGCCAAGACGCTCCTCGGTGACATCAAAGGTGACTACGGCCGCGTAACGCAGAGCGCCCGGCATTCGGTCGATGAGCGAACGCACCTGCGGTTGCAGATGGGCAAGAGCAGCTTCCAGGTTTGCGAGATCCTCATCGAGCGTCCGAACCGACTCGTATATACCGCCGTCACGAGGGATCGCACTAAACCTGCCGCGATCGATCATCACGAAGATGAAGGTGGCGGCCGAAAGACCGAGGGTCGCCAATACCGCTAGGACTGCCCAGCTCTCCATCAGCCCTCCGCGTTGACGAGAAACAACATCGACACCGTGTCATCCTCATTTTCGTCATCTTCGAACAGAGATGTAGCGATGATCTCGTAAGTAGAGCCCGGCGTCACCGGTAGATCAGAGAACATCAGCGCCGTCAGCTCACGAGCCTCGAGCAGTGCAATCTCCTGCACCGCCTCCCACAGTTCCCCATCGTTGCTGATCAAACTCAGTTGCACTCGAATCGCCGCAGCCGCGATATTGCCCCGATTCGAGATGGTGACCTCAGCCGATTGGCTCGGCGTAACGGCGAGAACTGCCAACCCCTGCTGCTCGCCTACCGACGCCGGATCGAGCCGAAGGTCGGCCACAGCCACATTCTGAACGGGGCCCAGATTCTCAGTGAGGAACAAGCGTCTGGCTAGCTCCTGCGCGTCGAACAGCCCCTCAACGGGGGCGGGAACGAACGCAACTACGGGCACCTCGCCGCCCTGGAGTTCGGTATCCACCTCGCTGAGTCCGGAGAGAAATCCGGTATAGGCGCTGTCACCGACCCTGAGATCGACCAAGCCCCGGGTCAGGGTGGCGAGACCATCCTCGTCGAGCGGTGAGTTGGCCAACGCCACCAAACCCGACTTTGCATCAGACAACGCACTTCTCCAGGTGACGGTGGCGATTCGTAAGAACAAGTGCCCGTCGCGAAGTGCCTCTGGTGGGTCGGCAGAATCCAACTGGTCGACGAGCAACTCGGTGTCCTCCTCGAGTTGGTCGAGGAGCTTGACCATGGCCGCCCGATCGAAGTCCTCGATGTTTTCGATCATCGAAGAAAAGGACGCGGCGGTTGCCTGTTCGGTCTTGACGACATCGAAAGCGAGATCGAGATAGGCGCGGGTCAGCTCGGCATCGCCGGCGGCGCGGGTAACACCAAAAGCGATGGCGATGGCAACTCCCGCCACGCCCCACAGGATCAGAGAGCGTCGACGACGTTGCCGCCGGATCTTTGGACCGTACGTCACGTGGTGGGCGAGGGGGGAGTCGAACCCCCACGAGCGCTATGCCCACAGGATTCTGAGTCCTGCGCGTCTGCCAGTTCCGCCACTCGCCCGAAGGCGCGAAATCGTACCACGGGGTGTTTTTCTCACACCCTTCGCCGGTACGCTTGACCCATGGGCCTTGCCCGCGGCCTTGAACGCCGCCTCGAACAGTTGGTGGATGGCCTTGCCGCACGTCTCTTCAGAGGGCGTATCCATCCCGTCGAGCTGGGCACCCGGATCGTGCGGGAAGCCGACTTGGCAGCATTCGAGACACCAGCGGGCCCGGGCGCTCCAAACGCTTTCACCATCACCCTCGGAGGCGAACCCGAGCCGGACGATGCCGTGGCGGCGGCGATCGCGGAATTGGAAGCGGTCATGGCAGAGGCTGCTGCTGAGAGGGGGTGGCGGCTGGAGGGCCCAGTGACCGTGCGCATCGGGTTTGGGGATGGCCCGGCATCGAACGCCGCGGTGGAAGCCACAGTGGAACCCGGTCCGATTCCGGCCTGGGCACACCTCATAGACGCCACGAACAATGCCATCGAGGTCGGTTCAAACCGATCAGTGATAGGCCGGAGCAGCACCGCCGATGTGCATCTCCCCAATGATGAGGTCTCGAGGCAACATGCCCTGCTGTGGCGAGAAGGCGGCACTATTTGGCTGGCTGATCTGGGTTCGGCGAACGGGACCTCCGTAAACGGCGTGGCCGCTACATCCGCAGTTGATCTCATCGAAGGCGACCGAGTGGCATTTGGAGCGGCCGAATTCAGGGTCAGGGTTCTCTGATGCCCATCGTCGCCGTAAACATCATCAAGGTCCTTTTCGTGATCGCCCTGTATGGCTTCCTGTTCTACGTGGTCCGATCGATGCGTGGTCACGTCGCCGGCCCTCCCCTCGATCCAAGCCCAAATCCAGCCCCGCCCGCTGCTCAGCACCCCCAACCGCCTGTCGAGAAGTCTCACCCCACTGGTGATCGTTCGATCGTTCTCGTCGATGCCGACGGAACCACCACCACCCATGCCGTCCGTGGCGTTGTCGTCGTCGGCCGCGGGGCTTCTTCCGACGTTCAGATCGACGATGAGTTCGCATCCGAGCGTCACGCGCAGTTCGCCCTCGAAGGGACCACCATCACCGTTGAGGATCTCGGATCCACCAATGGCACCACAATCGACGGGGTTCGCATCGAAGGCCGTGTTGAGGTCGCACCCGGCACTGCAGTGATCGTGGGACGTACCAGAGTGGTGGTCACATGAGATTCGAATGGGCGACCCGAACCGATGTCGGACGGCTGCGCGAGCACAACGAGGATTCGGTTTGGCCGACCGACGACGGAGCCAGTGACGAAGTGATCGCCGTGGCCGTGGCTGACGGCATGGGCGGTCATGCCGGAGGCGAGGTAGCCAGCTCCATCGCCCTCGAAACCGCGATGACCGTTGGCGGTGACCCAGCAATGAGGGTTCAGGCAGCAAATGTTGCAGTGGTCGATGCGGCACGGCTCCAACCCCGGTTGGCTGGAATGGGAACAACCCTGACCCTCGCGGTGCTGGATCCAGACGGAGATCTCGACATCGGCCACGTCGGGGACAGCAGGGGGTATCTGCTGCGCGACGACGAATTGACTCAGCTCACCACCGACCATTCCTATGTCGCCGAGCTCATAGCGGCAGGCAAACTGACGCCCGAGGAAGCCGAAACCCATCCCTACCGGTCCGTGGTTACGAGAGCAGTCGGTCTCGACTCCAACGTGGAGGTCGACAGCTACGGATTGATTATCGAGCCAGGCGACCGGATTCTGCTGTGCTCCGATGGGCTCACTGCGATGGTCAGGGACACCAGGGTGTCGGACATCCTCCAAGCCGAAGGGTCGTCACCGGCAGATGCGGCCGATGCGCTCGTCATCGCAGCCAATGAAGCGGGCGGGGTCGACAACATCACCGTGGTCGTCGTCGACATCGCAGAGTGAGCGAGCGAGCCGAGCTCGTCCTGCTCCTGGCGGCGACCCTACTTGTCGGGATCGGCACCGCCATCGTCACGCTGACCAACGGCGAAGGCGTCACGGTGGACGCTCCCCTGGCTTCGGCTGTCTTCCTGGCGTCGTTCGGCGGGCTCCTATTTGCCATAAAGACTTGGGCGCCGCGAGCCACCCGCCTCCTGTTGCCTCCGGTGGCGTTCCTCACAGCGCTGGGAGCAATCGAGGTATTCCGGATCGATCGTCACCTTGGTCGCTTGCAGCGGTACTGGATCCTGGTTGCCGTTCTGATCGCAATGCTCATGCTCCGCCTGCTTCACGGGCGCGGGGTCGAAGTGCTGCGCCGATTCCGCTATCTGTTCCTCGCATCCGCCCTGGGCTTCCTCCTCCTCCCTCTCCTTCCCGGAAGCCTTCCTCTTGGCGGAGCCACGATCAACGGATCTCGACTTTGGGTCCGACTCGAACTCGGGGGGCGAGGCCTTTCCTTCCAACCCGGTGAGGCGGCGAAGGTGCTCTTGGTCGTGTTCTTCGCTTCGTATCTCGCCGAACGGAGGCGGGGGTTGACCGAGATGCCTCGGTCGATCGGCCCGATCGGACTTCCCGAGCCACGCCAACTGCTGCCGCTCATCCTGGCGTTCGGTGTCTCGTTCGCCGTACTGGTGTACCAACGCGACCTCGGGGCGTCCGTCCTTCTCTTTGGCGTCTTCGTTGTTCTTCTCTACGCCGCCACCGACAGACCGGCCTATCTCATCGCGGGCGGGATGCTCACTGCCGGCGGGGCCTCCGCTGCTACCCGGGTCTTCTCGCATGTCCAGGCCCGGGTCGATGCCTGGCTTCACCCATTCGCGGACTTCACAGGTGGCGGCTTTCAGGTCGCCCAGGGCGTGTTTGCACTCGGCGATGCTGGCGTGTTCGGGACAGGACTCGGGGCGGGAACCCCCTTCCTGATACCTGCCGCCGCCACCGATTACATCTTCGTGGCGCTCGTGGAGGAGACGGGGCTCGCAGGCGGCTTTGCGATCATCGCCGCGTTCGGAATACTCATTTCGATCGGATTCGGGATTGCAGTCAGATCAGGCGATGCCTTCCGATCGCTATTGGCCATGGGACTGACCGTCACTCTTGTTATCCAGACGACGCTCATTCTCGGTGGCGTGCTGCGCCTGATGCCGCTGACGGGCATCACCCTTCCGTTCGTCTCATACGGCGGATCGTCGCTGCTGGCCAACTTCGCCATCGTGGCGCTGCTGGCGAGGATTTCCCACGAGGATCGACCATGAACCGGGCAATGCGCAGAATCGCCGGCGTGTCCTTTGGCGTGGTCGCTTTCATCGCCGTATGGCTGACACTGCAAGCTGCGATCGCAGGATCGACGTATAGCGATGACCCCAGAAACCCCAGAGCGGCCGCCGATCCCACCGACCTGCGACGCGGCATCATCACCTCGTCCGACGGCGTGCTGGTGGCCGAAGACGTCGACGACGTACGTTCCTATCCCCAGGGGTCTTCGTATCTGCACGTCGCCGGATACTCCGCCGCGGGCAGCTCATCCGGAGTCGAATCGACCCGCTCCAGCGATCTGCTGCCGCTCGATGACGGCTCGATCACCTCATGGCTGATCACACTGTTTGGGGGCAGCGTCGAACCCCCCGAAGTCCGACTAACTATTGAGGATCGGATCCAGAGCGTGGCCGCTGAGAGCCTGCGCGGGCACACCGGTGCCATCGTCGCGATCGACCCGGCAACCGGTGCCGTATTGGCCTACGCATCCTCACCGACGGCTGATCCCAACCAACTGGTATCCGACGAGATCGACGTCGTCGAGTTTCTATCCACCGCTGCGTCCCTCGATCGGGTTGCCTTCCGGCTCTTGCCGTCTGGTTCAACCTTCAAGGTTCTTGTCGCCGCAGCCGCGCTGGAACAGGGGATGAGCCCCGACACTGTCTTCGAGGACACCGCCACCTACCTCGCCCCGGGAGCTGGCCAAGAGATATCAAACGCAGTTGGTGGTACCTGCACCGGAGGCGACGAGATCACCCTGAGAGAGGCGCTGGCCGTGTCGTGCAACACGCTCTTCGCCAGACTTGCCGTCGACCTGGGTGGCGACGTTGTCAACGGAATCGCCGAACGGGCCGGCTTCAACTCGATCCTTCAGTTCGAGCTGGGAGCAGCCGTGTCGTCGATCCCGTCGGGCGCCGACCTCGACTCCGACCCGGGCGCACTGGCTCAAACCGGCCTCGGAGAGCGAGATATCCGGGTGACCCCTCTTCAGATGGCCGTGACGACGGCTGCACTCGGCAACGACGGGATTCTGATGCGGCCGTATACGGTCGCCGCCGTGCTCACCCGTGACGGCACGACCCTGGAGAGCACTCGCGCCGAACAACTCGGACAATGGATCGAGCCTGCGGTGGCGTCCGAGGTTATCTCGATGATGATCGACGTAGTGACGGTCGGTACCGGGCGTGCCGCAGCCCAACCAGACATCGACGTAGCCGGAAAGACCGGGACCGCCGAAGGCGCCGATGGCCCGCACTCCTGGTTCGTGGCGCTTGCCCCGGCCGAGGCCCCAACCATCGCTCTTGTGGTCGTCATCGAGGCAGAAGGCACAGGGGGAACGGTGGCGGCGCCGATCGCGGCCCGGATCCTCGAGGCCTGGTTCAGATAACGACGGCCTTGATCTACTGGTCGAGACGGCCACTCGACTCCTGACAACCGTCCAAAACCGGGTCACCCTCCCCGCACCCTCCGGTACCATCCACCGCCGTGGAACCCGACCAGGTCCTATCGGATCGCTACGCCCTGATTTCCCACCTCGCCAGAGGCGGGATGGCCGATGTGTGGATCGCCGAGGATCAGCTCCTGGGCCGCCAGGTAGCGATCAAGATCCTTCACGATCAATACGCCGCCAGTGAGTCGTTTGTAGAACGCTTCCGGCGCGAAGCACAGGCCGCCGCAAATCTGTCGCACGCCAACATCGTCGCCGTCTACGACTGGGGCGAGGAAGGCGACACCTACTTCATGGTGATGGAGTTGGTCCAGGGTCGAGATCTGCGCGATGTGCTTCGCAGCGAGGGCGCTCTGCTGCCCCGACGGGTGGCCGAAATCGGTGCCGATGTGTGCGTTGCACTCTCCGCGGCACACAACCAGGGCCTGGTTCACCGCGACATCAAGCCGGCCAACATCCTGCTTACACCGGACAGTGCAGTGAAGGTTGCCGACTTCGGGATTGCTCGCGCATGGGACGACAGCGAAAACCTCACCAAGACGGGTGCGGTGATCGGCACCGCCACATACTTCTCACCTGAACAGGCGCAGGGTGAAATCGCCGACGCCCGCAGCGATATTTACTCCGCCGGGGTGGTCATGTACGAGCTACTCACCGGTGTTCCGCCGTTTACCGGAGAGAGTCCGGTTGCCGTTGCCTACCAGCACGTCCAAGAGGCCCCGGAGCCGCCGTCGAGCGTCAACCCCAACGTTCCGCCGGGGCTCGAGGCGATCGTGCTCAAGGCGCTGGCGAAGGATCCGATCGACCGCTACCAGTCGGCCGCCGAGATGGTCGAGGACATCGACCGGCTCCTCGCAGGACAGGTTCCACTCGCCTCTCCTCACAACGAGGCACCGACGCGAATGATGACCTCCACCAATCTCCCACCGGTCCCCGACCCGTTCCCGGCGACGCGCCCCGATACCACCTCGACCCAATACGACGGTCCTCTCTACCGGGAACCCGGCCGCAGCGACAAGACGACCCTGACCGTCGGAATCATCGCGTCGCTTGCCCTTCTTCTCCTCGGCATCATTCTTCTGACCCGACTGCTCGGGTCCAGTTCCGGCACCGGAGCGGTCACAGTCCCGGAGTTGGTCGGCAACCAACCGGCATCGGCGATCAACGAACTCGTGATCTTGGGATTATCCGTGGAGCAGGAAGTCGTCGCCAGCAGCGAAGTCGCCTCAGGTCTCGTGGTGGCAACAGAGCCGGCGGCAGGCACCGAGGTCGAACGCGGATCGTTCGTCAAGCTGCTCATCTCGGGAGGTGACCCCACCATCGGGGTACCCCGGGTCATCGACCTCACCGAGGATCAGGCCCGCACCGCCATCGAGCTCAGCGGCCTGGAAGTCGGAGAGTTGGTCCTAGAGGCCTCGCCTGTAATCGAAGCCGGGATCGTTATGGCTCAGGACCCCCAATCGGGATCTCTGGTCGCGGCGGGTACGAAGGTCGATCTCGTCATCTCGGTCGGGACCAATGCCTTTATCGTTCCCGATGTTGTCGGCAGGTCCGAAAACGATGCCTTGTTTGTGCTCGGCCAGACCGGATTCGGCGTCGGCCAGATCCGGATCGAGCGGCGTCCTTCAGCCGAGGTACTCGAGGGTTTCGTCATCGAGACGGATCCCGAGGCCGAACAGTTTGTCCCCAAGGACGGCTTCATCTCGGTCGTCATCTCTGAAGGAGCCGTCCCCTCCGTGATCCCGTCGGTGCTCACCCGGACCGCAGGAGACGCCCAGCAGATACTCGAGGATCTCGGGTTCGTCGTCGCATTCGATGAAGTGCTGGTGTTGGCCTGGGACGATCCGCTCAATGGGCTGGTCGCCGAACAGGACCCGGATGCCGGCGCAACCGCCGAGTTTGGATCGACCATTCATCTTCGGATCGGAGAGGCCCCGACAGAGGTTCCGGCGCCGGATGTCCTCGGCGATGACGAGGCCACAGCACGACAGAAGATCGAAGAAGTTGGTCTCAACTTCCTCCGCGGCCCCGACCTCCCGCTGGGCTTCGGGGATCCCAACCACGGCAAGGCGATGGAGCAGGCACC
>CAXMOL010000112.1:0-22058 GCA_964194935.1 uncultured Kiloniellaceae bacterium | reverse complement strand
CCTCAGCACCCCTGTCAAGACTTCGCCACCCCGGGCGTTGCTTTCAGCCTCGTCTTGGACGAGTGACATCACGCTGGGGGATGCGGCGGTGCTGTCCTTCGGTGCCTCCAGTCCCAAGACGACGCGAATCCGGGGTTTTCGGATTCCTTGTCATCTGAGATCGTCGGTCAAGGCTTAGATATATGAGAGATCGATCCGAAGAGGGGTGTTCGTGGCCGACGATGAGGCTCAGGCCTTTACTGACTTCGTTGAGAGGGTTGAGCCTCGTCTGCGGGTGTCTTTGATGGCTCGTTACGGGGTGGAGCGTGGCCGTGAGGCAACTGCTGAGGCTCTGGTGTACGCCTGGGAGCACTGGAGGAGCGTGGGCTCCCTGGAATATCCGATCGCGTATCTCTTTCGGGTGGGGCGGAGCCGAACACGGCTCCGGAAGCCGCCTGCGATTCAGAGGGTGGGATACCACACGGACTCCAATCTGGTGGAGCCCGGCCTGGGCCCAGCGTTGGTTTCGCTGTCAGGCAAGCAGCGGATGGCAGTCACTCTCGTCCACGCATTTGGCTGGACGCATGCCGAGGCCGCTGAGGTGATGGAGATTAAGGAGCCCACCGTGAAGACCCATGTGCAGCGTGGCCTCGCCAAGTTGCGCAAAGCTTTGGAGGTAACGACAGATGCATGACCTCGCTACCCGAATTCGGGATCACTACGAATCCGCCGCAGACCCCGTCACCGTCGATGAGATCTTCGCTGCGGCCAGGCCCGACACCACACTGCAGCAGGCACACATGCGACCGACGCCAGCACCGGCCGATTCGCGTCGGCGGTTGGTTGCCGTAGCTGCGGCCACAGCTGTGCTGATTCTCGTGGGTGGCACAGCGCTGATCTTTCGGCAGACAGGAACCGACAGTCCCGTGGCTCCGGTGGCGACGGTGCCGCCGATTGGCTCTGTGTCGTCGCTTTCTTGGTCCCGGGTGCCCCACGACGAGGTGGTCTTCGGGGACAAGGTGCCTTTTACGAACAAGATGGCCGACGTGACCGTGGGTGGCCCCGGTCTGGTGGCAGTCGGCCATCGCGATGGTGGCTCGGCGGTGTGGACCTCTGTCGATGGGATCACCTGGTCCCGCGTTCCCTTCGACGCAGCGGTGTTCGGTGGATCGAACAGGATGCTGAGCGTCACGACCGGAGGCCCTGGCCTGGTGGCAGTCGGCGACCGGGTGGGGGGCGGGTCGGCGGTGTGGACCTCTGTCGATGGGATCACCTGGTCCCGCGTCCCGTACGACGAAGCGGTGTTCGGTGGAGAGAACAGGATGCTGAGCGTCACGACCGGAGGTCCTGGCCTAGTGGCAGTCGGAGGCCCACACCTCTGGGGGGGGCCTGCAGATGATGGCGATGCAGCGGTGTGGACCTCAGTTGATGGCTTCACCTGGTCCCGCGTTCCCCGCGACGACGCGGTCTTCGGCGGAGAGGGTCAACAGACGATGAACAGCGTGACCGTCGGAGGTCCGGGCCTGGTGGCAGTCGGCCACGGGGACGATGGCGCGGCGGTGTGGACCTCTGTGGATGGGATCACATGGTCCCGTGTCCCCCACGACGAAGCGGTCTTCGGCGGAGAGGATCTACAGATCATGAGGAGCGTGACTGTGGGGGGCCCGGGTCTGGTGGCCGTCGGATCGGACGAGTCGAGTGCGGCGGTGTGGACCTCTGTCGATGGGATCACCTGGTCCCGCGTTCCTCACGACGACGCGGTCTTCGGCGGCGAGCACGACCAAGCCATGAACAGCGTGACCGCCGCAGGCCCAGGTGTGGTGGCGGTCGGTCGGGCTTGGCAGCTGGATGTCGGGAGTCACTCCCTTGGCCTCGACGATTCAGCTGCGTCGGTATGGACCTCTGAGGACGGGATCACATGGACTTGGCTTGGCTACGACGAGGCGGTCTTCGGTTCCGTAGAGAACTTCATGAGCAGCCTCATTGCCACAGACTGGGGCGTGGTGGCGGTGGGTGCAGATTGGTCGGGTCCCTCCTACGGGGCCGCCGTCTGGGTGGCGCAGACGGAGAACTGATCGTCCTTTGGCTCATCGATCCTCTGGTGACATTTACGAGCAGTGGGGGATGCCACGGGAGGTCATCGGAGCCTCAGCACCCCTGACCTCACCGTCCCTCCTCTGGTGTGCTTTCGTAACCGTGGCCGGTCCCAACGTCTTGGTCGGGAGGACGGTGATGCCTACTTCGTCGCCAGTTCGGCGACGGCATCAGCGACTTCCGCGGCGAGTTCCACCGGAAAGTCGTGGCCCATGCCCTCGATCTCCATGAGTTCGGCGTTGGGGATCGCCGCAGCCGTCATCTGCCCGCAGCCCACTGGTATCAACTGGTCGGCATCTCCGTGAATCACCAGCGTCGGCAGATCGAGATCGCTCAGCGCTTGGGTTCGACTGTCGCTTGCGATGATTGCCGCCAATTGGCGGATCGTGCCCTGGGGGTGAAAGCTGCGGTCGTAGGCTCTTGCGGCGCGCTCTCGGATCCGATCCTCAGGAAAGGGAAAGCCGGGACCAGCGAGCGTGCGGCTTATCTCGACTGACTGTTCGATCGTCGCCTCGCGGCCCGGTGGTGGCGGGGCCATGAGTTGCGCGAACACCTCGGGGTCTGATCGAGGCTCGTCGGGATCTCCGGTGGCCGACATGATCGAGACCAGACTCTTTACCCTGTCGGGAAACTGGATCGCGACCGCCTGAGCGATCATTCCACCCATCGACAGGCCCACCACGCTGGCCTTTTCGATTCCGAGTGAGTCCAGCAGTCCGATGGCATCGGTGGCCATGTCTTCGATGAGATAGGGGGCTGCTGCCTTTCGCCCCTCGGTCGTCGCCTCCCGGAGGCTTGCGATGTCGGGAACGCCGGCAGAGTCGAATTTGCTCGAAAGGCCAACGTCGCGATTGTCGAAGCGGATCACGTAACAATCCCGGGTGGCGAGCATCTCGCAGAACTGGTCATCCCAGAACGTCATCTGACAGCCCAGCCCCATGATCAGTAACACCGGGGCGCCGTCGCGGCTACCGAAGGTCTCGTACTCGATCGCCATGCCGTTCGCCGATGCTTGCAAGGGTTCTCCCCGCCTCGATTGCATCGACTCTACGAAACGACGGGATCCAGCGCTCAGCCCAACTGGTGACACTTACGAGCAGTGGGAGATGGTGCGGCGATCTCCTGGCTGTGACCGAGGTTCTAGGGTCTGTCCTCGCCGCCGGGGCCTGAACGGTTTGCCAATCTCGCGAGACGGTGGAAAGGCTTTGGACAATGGACTCTTTGAGCGCCAGCACAGCACAGGATCTGGTGACGGCCCTGTTGGACGAGGGCGACTGGCTCGCGGAGGAGTTCGGGGCCGGCAAGTTCTCGCAGACGTTTCGTGTGACCGGGCCCGGCGGCCAGTATGTGCTCCGGGTTGCGCCGCCGGATTCGGTACGGCAACTGTTTTATGAGCATCGCATGATGCGACAGGAGCCGGGCATTCATGCTCGTCTGCTGGCCGAAACCGACGTGCCGGTCCCGGCGATTCTCGCTCATGACTTCTCCCGAGAGCGGATCGATCGCGATTATCTGCTCATGCCCTTGCTGCCGGGCACGCCCCTCAGCGAAGCGAGCCTGGCCTCCGAGGCCAAGGCGCGAGCCCTACGCGAGTGGGGTCGACACGTGGCGAAGATCCACACCATCACCGACCCGGCTGGGCGCTTCGGATACCTCGGCGAGCATGGGTGCATGACACCGCGGTCCTCGTGGCCCGAGGCGTTCGCGGAGATGTACCGCAGAGAACTCGGCGACATCGTCGCCTGCGGCGTCTACGACCAAGTCACTGCCGATATGGCCTTCGAAATGCTCGACAACCACCTGCCAAGCTTCGGGCACTGCGAAACGCCGCGCCTGCTGCACGGCGATCTATGGGTGACGAACCTGCTCGTCAATCCCGACGGGGCAGTTACCGCCGTTATCGACTTCGACCGCGCCTGTTGGGGCGATGTGGAGTGGGACCTGGCGATCGCTGAGTATTGCGATGTGACCCAACCGTCGTTCTGGGACGGCTACGGCAATTTGGTGGAAACGCACCAGGGCGAGGCGGCAATCCGTCGTATGTTCTACCTGCTCTACGAGCACCAGAAGTACATCGTGATCTCGATGAGCACCCGCCGCGACGACCCTGCCGGCGCTCGTCGCTACGCCCGCGAGAGCCTCGCCGTCATGGACAACTTCCGCCGCACCGGCGAACCGGCGTTCTGATCGAATAGCTGGCCTCCTGGACCAAGTTGCGTTTCATTCCTTTGGTCGCGTTGTGCGGGCAGTGGCCGATGGTGCGGCGTGTCACCCGATTGGTAGTTCTGTTCGTCTGTCTGTGTGAGTGGGGTCGACACGCGACCCTTGGAGGAGGACCTCGACATGAAGACCCGATGGTGGATGATCAGCGCAGGCGTCATTGGCGCCAGCATGCTCGCTCTGGGAATAGGCACCCTCGTCGATCCCGACGACGGAGGACCGATCTTCTGGCAACTCACTCTGCTCGCCGTTATGGCTGCGGGGGCGGCCTTGATCCTGTCCGGTCTGGTCTTCGTACGCCGCGACCAGGCGCGAGGCGCCAGGTTCGTGGCACTCGGAGTGCTTCCTGGCACGGTGGGTTTCGCACTTTTCTGGTTCCCGCCGGCCGTTGCGGTTGGGATCCTCGCCCTCATCACGAGTTGGGCAGCGTTCCGATCTGTGGGGAAGTTTGGGCACCAGATCGCTTCCTCGTGATGTCGGAGACGCGACACACAATGCCTTTTGGGGTGGGAGATCCGCTCTGGTGACATTCCCGCACGCTGGCCGATGCCAGGGTGTGCTCACGGGAGAGAACGGTTTCAGGCCCCCCTCTTGGGTCCGGTCGCCCCGGTACGATGCCGATCGCGATGCTTGATTGGCGAGAGACTTCGGCGGGTTGGCAGGCGGCCGGGTTCGAGGTGCGGCGGGCTGACCCGCACGGTTGGGACCTCCTGGTGGCCGGCGCCTACCGATCCCATTACGAGAGGGCATCGTCTGCCCGGGCCGCAGCCGGCCGAATCGATTGGGTCCGCCGCCGCCGGGTCGGGGTGATGAAGCGATTGGGTGCCGCGGTCGCCATCGTCGGTGCCATCGCTCTGCTGTTTGTCTTACAACTGGAGCGCAACCCTGCGCGGGACGCTGCCGAAGTACTCGTGGCAAACATCGACTCCGCCTACGCCGCCGTGGAAGCAGGCACCCCGATGGGAGCCATCGACCTGCCGGGATTGACGGCGGCATCGGTGGCTTTGCCGGCGGGCGCCCCGGTGTCGATGATTACCGGCATGGCGGCCGGCCAGTGTTATGCCTTCTACTGGAACGATGCCCGCGGTCCGGTGGCCAGGACGCTGGTGCACGGCCTCCCGTGCGCGCCGAGCGCAGTCGCCACCATGCCGGGCCACAACGTCTTCTACCGCCAGACTCCGGTGGTGTCCGACCACCTCCCGTTGTACAGCCTCCAGTTCGAATGGGAAGGCGTCCTGCCACCCGAGCGGCGGATACGACCCTGGATCCTGCCTGCGGTCATCCTGCTGTTTGGGGCAGCCCTCTCGCTGGCGGTGAGAGCCTCTCGTGTCGCGTTGGGTGCTTGATTGCCCGCAAGGGCTCGGTGACCCGCTGAGGATCTGGCAGCTCGAGTGACTGCTGCTGTCTCCGTCTGGTCCTTGCTGAGATCTCATCACGCTTGGCGAGGCCGGCTTCGTTCTTGTCCGAGCCCGCCAGCACTACTCTCGGGATCGTTGACTGAAGGGTGGCTAGGGTTCCGCCCGCTCTCGAGCGGGGACCGGTCCGAGCGCCACGGAAGGCCGGAAACGGCTCGCACCTCACAGGACAAAAGCCTCGAGGGGATAGGTCGGCACGTCAGAACGCGTGTTGACTACGAAAGAGGCCCTGGCAATGTCCACAGACCGCACCCCAACGCATCTGGGCGCCATCGGAATCGCGCTGCTCGTCACGGTTCTGTGGAGCTCGTCGTGGATTCTCATCCGTTGGGGCCTCGATGGAGAAGAGTTGCAGCCCATCACGTTTGCTGCTCTTCGCTACGGGCTGGCAGCGGTTTTGCTGGGCGGCTGGGTGGTGTTTCGCAGGCCGTTGCGGGCGAGCGTATCGAGCATCGATCGGCCGATGGCAGTCGGTTTGATCTTGCTCGGGGCCGTCTTCTACGGAGCCACCCAGGGCGCCCAATTCGTCGCCCTTGACAATCAGCCTGCCACCACTACCAGCCTTGTTCTCGCGCTGACGCCCCTGCTCGTTGCTGGCTTTGCGGCTCGTTCGCTATCGGAGCCCGCTTCAATCCGGCAGTTGCTGGGAGCGGTTCTTGTGGCGGTAGGCGCTTGGTTCTACTTCGCTGGTGACCTGGGGGCGACCGTGCCTGGGATGGCGGCGGCTCTGGTCGGGCTTGGCGCCGGTGTGGCGAGCGCTCTCCTTGGTCGCCACATCAATCGTCAGGCCAGTGTTTCACCTGTGGTGGTTACCGCCATCAGCATGGCGGTTGGGGCGGTGATTCTTGTGCTGGTCGGGTTCACCACCGAAGGTCTTCCGGCTGTATCGCTGCGAGCGTGGCTGATCATTGGTTGGCTGGCGCTGTTCAATACAGCATTGGCGTTCACGTTGTGGAATCTTTCGCTGCGGCGTCTCTCGGCCCTCGAATCGGCAGGAATCAACAACACGATGCTGGTTCAGATAGCGATGCTGGCGTGGATCTTCCTCGACGAACGACCCGGCGCCCCTGAAATCGCAGGAATCCTTCTGGTATCGATCGGAGTATTCCTGACGCAGGCAGCCGGCGCTTGGCGCGGTCGCGCTCGGTAGCTGGTCATGAGCGTCGATTCTGGACGGCTGTCGCGATGGGGCGACTCCGACCTCGAAGCGGGGTGTCAGGGCATCGAGTCGACGGCGGTTTGGATCAGGCCCAATACCGAACCGCCAAACGCCTGAACGGCAAGGAAGGCGACGGCAAGGATCAACGAGATCAGCATCGAGTACTCGACGAGTGCAGCGCCTGAGTCGTCTCGCATATCCAGCGACATGTTTCCCTCCTTGGGAAACCATCGGCATTAGGCGGCTTCGATCTTGAGGACCATTATCTCGGTACGATTCTCCCGTGATCCTGCGTTCGGAGAATCCGACTGACCTCGACGCCATCCGCGTGCTCGTTGACCAGGCTTTTGGCGAACCGATGCCATCACTACTGATCGATCTCGTTCGTCGCTCGGATCGGTTTGTGCCGAATCTGTCGATCGTGGCCGAAGACAACGGAGCGCTACTGGGCCATATCCTCTTCAGCTATGTCACCATTGAGGGCGAAGAGTCGTTCGAGGTCCTCAGCCTGGCCCCGCTCGCAGTTCACCCAGATCACCAAAACCGGGGAGTCGGGAGTGCGCTGACCGAGGAAGGCCTTCTCCGTGCCGAGCGCCGAGGTGAGTCCCTCGTGGTGGTGGAGGGACATCCCGGCTATTACCCGAGGTTCGGGTTTGAGCGGGCCTCGCTACATGGAATCGAGAAGGCCGCGCCCCGAGTTCCGGATGAGGCGTTCATGGTCCGACGTCTCAGCTCTTACGACCCTCGCTTCCGGGGTCAATTGGTCTATCCGCCTGCCTTCCACGGCGCGGATGTAATCGGACCGTGACCAGAGGGAGCCGGCTCGATTAACTGGTGGGTCAACCGATAGAGGTCTTACCCGACGAACCGGAACGCTTCGCCTTCTTTTCAAGGCGCTTCTGCTTCAGATTCTTAGCGGGTGCCTTCTTGGCGGATCTGCCGCCCTTGTCCTTCGATGCCATGAGTGCCTCCATGTCGACTGTCGATCAACAGCCGTTGAGTAATTGTGGCACCCCCCATGATCTTGTGGGTGCATCTCGCCAACCGACCCCAGCTGCGCAGAGGAGTCCTTGCGGCACCATCGGTACGCTCCTTGCCTCATGTCGTTCATGTTTGCTGTTTCCGGGCTGGGCATCGGTCTCATCGTCAGTTCGCTATTGCTCGGGTTGCGTCACGGGATCGACTGGGACCACATCGCCGCCATCACAGATATCGCCGCTACTCAGGAATCACCTCGCCGCGGGTTCGTTCTCGGGATCATTTATGCCTTTGGGCATGGACTCGTGGTTCTGGCAATCGGTCTTGTCGTCATCGTGGCCGGACGTCAGCTACCGGACTCCATGGACGCGCTGTTTGGCCGGATCGTGGGCTGGACCCTGATAGTGCTGGGGCTCTACCTCTTGTACAGCCTGGTCTTTCACCGCGAGGGATTCCGGATGCAAAGCCGCTGGATGCTGATTATCGGAGGGGTTCGCAGGCTCACCGCCTGGATCCGACGCACCGAGCCAGTCGAGCATGAACACGAGCATGCGGCGTTTGACGTTCATCACAGCGACGGTGACGCCCACCACGACGACGACGATGTAGCGGTGCACACCCACCGGCACGTCCACGGGGCCGATGCCGGATTTGGTGAGTACGGCAACTCGGTCTCGTTCGGCGTCGGCATGCTGCACGGGGTCGGCGCCGAGACCCCGACTCAGGTGGTGACGTTTCTCGCCGCGAGTAAGGCAGGGGGAACCGGAGCGGGGATAGCCGTCCTCGCGATCTTCCTGCTGGGCCTGTTCATCGCCAACGGGATCATTTCCTGGCTGTTCTCCTACGGGTTCCAGGCGACCGGAAGAAGGCAAGGGGTGCAGATGGCTCTTGGAGCCTTTACTGCGGTCGCCAGCCTTGTCGTAGGGGTGCTTTTTGCCCTGGGCCGAGACGCGGTCCTTCCGGCGTTCTTCGGCGGCTGAGCACCTCCGACGATCTCTCCACATCGTTCCCTGTCCATCGCTGCTGCGGGAGAACCCATCTGGAAGACCAGGGTCTTCCGACTCTGGGTCGATCCCTGCCTGCGACATACCGTCAACGTGGAAGATTGTGAATTCGTTCACGATGTCTGAGGGGCGAACTGACGTCGAGGGTGGGGAGACCCTGAAATGAGATACAGAAAGCTCTTGGCCATCGTGGCCGTGTTCATGATGGTTGTGGCCGCGTGCTCCAGTGACGACGATGATTCGTCGGCCGCGAGCTCGGGCGCAAGCACGGCCGATCTGGATGCTGCCAACACGGCACTAGCGGCGGCGCAGTCCGACCTGGATGCTGCCAACGCACAGCTTGCCGCTGTGGCGCCGGTGAGCATCATTCAAGCCGGTGAACTTGGAGCGCCACCCGAGGCCGTTCCGATCGGCAGCGGATGGGAGACGGCGGAGGCCATCAGAGGCGGGATGTCTTTGTATGCCGATTACGACTCCAGCGGTCCCGATGCGTGGGATGTCGCTGCCAGCCCGCTGGTGTACTTCACCAGTGAAGGTGTCGGCGCCAATCCCAATCCGGCCACTGAGGACTCGGAAATGCTTCCGGGCATCCACGTCATCGACGCTTACACCAAGGAAGTTGTGGCATCGGCTCTGTATGACCTGGGCGAAATGACGCGCACGCCTCATGGCGCCGGCGTGTCGCCGGACGGCAAGTGGGCGTATGTCGGTACCGGAGTGACGGTGAACGACACGCAACAGTTGTTGCTGTTGGTCATCAATGCCAGGACGTTGCAGCTGCACAAGGTGTTGGCCTATCCGGGTTCGAGCTTCGTGCATCACCACGCCGCATACACCGATGCCGAGGGCAACGACCGTGTCATCGTGGTGGTGAACCGCGGACCGCAGTTCTTCCTCGATCCAAACGACGATCACAAGGTTTGGCGGGCAATAACGAGCGAGGATGTGCCGATGATTGGCCATACATATCCGACGCTCGACCCGACCAACACCTACTTCTATCAGAGCATGGATCAGACCTACTACGGGAACTCTCACGGTGAAGCAGGTGTCACCAAGATCGACATGGCCAACGACTATGACCTCGAAAGAGGTCGCGGAGGCTATCTGGATTCGACACGGATCTGGGGTCTTGGTGCGGGAGGCCGTCCGATCGGCTTTGCCCACACTGCCGATGGCAAGTTCACCTATGTCGTGGACGGCCACAACAGCTACATCTACAAGATCGACAACGAGTTGAACGAAGTTGTCGGTGCGACCAGCGCTGGTGTGGTGGGACCCTATGGGATCTGCTTGAACTGGGACGAGACCAGGGCGTTCATCGTCGGTAAGGGCGAGAGCAGCCACAACCGAGGTGCTGTGTTGGGAATCCTTGACACAGACAGGATGCGACAGGCGCGCGACGTGCACCAGATGCCGATCTGGCTCGGTGGATCTGCATCGAGCGTGGATCACTGCGCACTGCATCCTGATCCAGAGGTAAACGAGATCTGGATCAGCAACATGAACGGTTGGGACACCATCGTCATGGACGCTGGCACCTACGAGGTGACGGATCACATCCTCACCCCCAACGGTGGCGATACTCACGGCATGGCGTTTGTGCGCTACGAGTCCGACTGGACCGGTGAGTTGCTGGTTGACATGGGAGGCCCCAAGTCCGACGAGATTTGGGCACTCAGAGAAGCAGCTGTCGCCGCCATCCCAGAGGGGTAAGCGCGATAGATCCGTTCATCATTGAATGGAGGTACCCCCAGCCCGCGAGGGCTGGGGGTACTTGTTGGTCGGCACCCTCGTTCGACCTGCCAGGATTTGTGGCGTGACAACCAACCGGCTGCAGCAGCGTGCGCTTCGACTCGAATACGGCACCATCGCTTGGAATGTGGGAGAGGCCGGTCTCACCATCGGACTCGGGGTCGCCGCCGGATCGCTCGCCCTGATCGGCTTCGGGGCGGATTCGATCATCGAAGTGTTTGCCTCGTCGGTCATCGTTTGGCATCTCCGGCCCGGTCACGAGCGTGATAGTCCGGCGAGGACTGCCACCGCGTTGCGAATGGTCGGCTGGGCGTTTGCTGCTCTGGCCGCGGCGCTATCGGTCGCTGGGGTGCGCGATTTGGTGACTGCCCGCCATCCCGACGAATCGCTCTGGGGCGCGATCTACCTGCTGATCGCAGCCCTCGTCATGCTGGTTCTCGGTGTGGCCAAGCGCCGCTTGGCCGATCAGATCGATTCCCCGCCTCTGCGGTCCGAGGCAACGATGACGTTGCTTGACGCAGGGTTGGCTGCAGGAACAGCTGCCGGTCTAGGCCTCAATATCCTGATCGGCTGGTGGTGGGCCGACCCGTTGGCGGCTCTGGTGGTCGCATTCATCTGCGTGGGGGAGGCCAGGGAGAACCTCGAGGAAGCCAAGGAGTGGTCGGAGGCCCTATAGGACCTTTGGCCCGTTTCAGAATCAACGCCGGGTGGGAAACTCCGATCATGGTCGAAACGAGGGGGTCGCTCCACTTATCCGCCGCGTCTGTTTCGCCGCGTCCACGCTCGTCGCCGCTCAAGGCGTACGACCCGGTGTTTCTCGTCGTGCTCAATGTCGCGGTCGTTACCTATATGTGGTTTCGCCACGACGGTCTTGGGAGGTCGGTGGATCTCGGTGAGTGGCTGGTCTCGATCGGCCAGCTCACCGGACTGTATGCCGCATTAGCGGTACTCCTTGGTCTGGTTCTCATCTCCCGCGCTCCCTGGTTGGAGCGTCGATATGGGATGGACCAGATGATGCGGGCGCATCGACTGGTTGGGTTCACCGCGTTTTGGTTGATGATGGGTCACGTCATCGCCACGACAGTGGGTCTGGCGATGGATTCCGGAATCTCACTGTGGGCTCAGATCGTCGATTACGTGTGGAACTATCCGTACGTGGTGGACGCCATGATCGGGTTCGGGCTTCTCATGGCCATAGTGGTCGTGTCGGTTCGGTCGGTCCGTAGCGCTCTGTCGTACGAGACCTGGTGGTTCATCCACCTGTTCGCATACATCGGTGCCGCCCTCACCTTCGCCCACCAAACGGCTCTTGGCGCCGACTTTGTGCTCGATAGTTGGGCCTTTGCCTACTGGACGCTGCTGTACGTATCCGTCGCGGTGCTGATCGTCGGCTACCGGTGGATCGCGCTACTCGTCAGGCACTTTCGCCATCGGCTCCAGATCTCCGAGGTGATCCCGGAGAGTCCCGGCGTGGTGACGCTGGTGCTTGGAGGGCATCGGTTGCATCGGCTGCGTGCCCAGGCCGGCCAGTTCTTCTTGCTGAGAGTGCTCGATCGGAGGCGATGGTGGAAAGCCCACCCGTTCTCGCTCTCTGCTCCCCCCGATGGGCGATCGCTCAGGTTCACCGTCAAGGCGCTGGGAGATGACACCGCAAGGCTGCAAACCGTGGCGACGGGCACCCGTGTCGCTGTCGAGGGTCCGTATGGGGGGTTTCTCGATGCGCTGCCAACGGAACGAAAGCCGCTCTTTATCGCTGGGGGAATCGGGATCACTCCGTTTCGTGGTCTGATCGATGATCTCGACAACCCAGACGATGTAGTACTGCTTTACCGCAACCGGACACCGGATGACGCGGTCTTTCGAGATCAACTCGATGCGCTGAGTGCTGAAAAGGGGTTCGCCCTGCATATGTCGTACAGCCGATTTGGCGGCGGTGATCCCAACCCGTTCGCACCTGCTGAACTGGTACGCCTCGTGCCGGACCTGAGACAACGCGACGTCTTCATCATCGGATCATCTCGGTTGATCGCAGCCGCACGAAACGGACTTCGCCTTGCCGGCGTGCCCGCCACTCAGATCCACCTCGAGAGTTTTGCGTACTGATGTTTCGAAGACTCGCTGCCGTCCTCTTGCTCACCATGGCATCACTGATGTTTGCTGCTCGGTTCATCCCGCCTCCAACCGAGATCGAAGACATTGTCGAGATCGTCGCTGAGATCGAGATCGAGACGACGACTACCCGCCGCACATTTGCCCCGGTGCCTGATGCAACCACGACGACCAAGCCGCCGCTCCCGCCCGGTATTCAGCAGTTCGACAGTGGATTTGTTCGCTTCAACCGCGGACTCATGCAACTTCGCATCACGCTCGATATCGGCGTCTTGGCGGATGTCGAGATGATCCGCGTCCCGTCGCGGTCCGAGCGAGCCCGTTCGACCAACCTTGAGGCAGCTCCGGTGCTGACGGCGGAGGCCATAGAGCTTCAGGACTATCGACTCCACATCATCTCCGGAGCCACCGAGACTTCGTATATGTTCATGCGAGCCTTGCGAGACGCGTTCGACCAGGCAGAATTCTGCACGGGAAACAAATGCGACCTTCCCTTTCAATTGAAGTAATGGGAACCGTGTTCACGGTTTCGATCGGCGACGACATCGATCCCGAGATCCTCACTGAGGTGTCGTCCTGGTGGGAGCACGTCGAGCAGACGTTTTCGACGTTCAGGCCGGATAGTCAGATCAGCGCCATCGGAAGAGGCGAACTCGAAATCGAAGATGCCGCGGTTGATGTGAGGCATGTGCTTGCGGTATGTGCCGAATTCGAGGAGGGGACTGAAGGTCGATTCTCGATCCGACCGGGGCGACCGGGCGGTCCCGGCCTCGACCCGGCGGGATTCGTAAAGGGATGGAGTGTCGATGAAGCAGCTCTGATGCTTCGGGCCGCCGGAGCCATCGACTTCGCCATCTACGCCGGAGGTGACGTGTTGTGCAGCGGGCGTCCGGCTGATGCCGAAGCGTGGAGCGTTGGCGTTCGCCTTCCGCAGAATCCCGATGCGGTCGGGGCGGTGCTCACCGTCAACAACGCGGCTGTCGCCTCCTCGGGTACCTACGAACGAGGCGAGCACATTTGGGGACCCGAATCAAACTCGGGCGCTCTTCTCGGAGCGACGGTTGTCGGTCCGAATCTCGGCCCCGCAGATGCCCTTGCGACGGCGATCTTCTCTGATCAGGGGCAGTCGTTCGAGTGGTTGAGCCGGTTTCCCGGCTACTCCGTCGTCCTTTTCACCGGTGATGGAAAGGTCAAGTGGTCAACCGGACTCGACCATAAGATCGAGGTCGCTCAGCAGCGCTGAGCGCGATTGGTCGATCTGGGTACTCAGCCCGCCAGTCCCACCCGCTTGCGGACCGCCTGCTGGAATCCCTCCGCCTTGGTTCTGGCGTCGAGCGCTCCGCGCTGCATGAGGCGGGCTACTTCTGCGTCGTCCATCTGCTGGTAGTTGCTGCGGAGTGGGGCCAGCCCGGCGATGACCGACTCTGCCACCGCATCCTTGAACTTCCCGTATCCGCTCGTCCCGTACTCGGCCTCGATCGACTCGATCGAGGCGTCGGTAAAGAGCGACATGATCTCGATCAGGTTGGAGACTCCCGGTTTCTTTGCCCAGTCATAGCGAACATCGGTTTCGGAGTCGGTGACGGCCCGCTTAAGGCGCTTGCGGATCGTGTCCGGATCATCGAGGACCAGGATCCTGCTTGCCCCGTCGGGATCCGACTTCGACATCTTTGCCGTCGGATCCTGCAGTGACATGATCCTGGCGCCCTTTTCGGGAATGATCGGCTCGGGCATCGGGAACTCGTCGCCAAATCGATGGTTGAACCGTTCGACGAGGTCGCGGGTGAGTTCGAGATGCTGTTTCTGGTCGTCGCCGACCGGGACCGCATCCGCTCGGAACAAGAGGATGTCGGCGGCCATGAGCACCGGGTAGGAATAGAGCGCGAGATTGGAGCCGGCCTTGTCTGCCTTGTCCTTGAACTGGGTCATCCGGCTCAGCTGACCGGTGCTGGCGATGGTGCCCAGGATCCAAGCGAGTTCGGTGTGCTGTGGGACCTGGCTCTGGTAGTAGAACAGTGACCGCTCCGGGTCGACTCCGGCCGCCAGCAGGACCTTGGCCGCTTCGAGCCGGTCCTTGTTGAATTCGGCGGGATCGAGAGGAACGGTGATGGCGTGCAGATCAACCACGCAATAGATGCAGTCGTATTCCTCTTGGAGCTTTACCCAATTGCGGAGCGCTCCCAGGTAGTTACCAATGTGGATGTTGCCTGTCGGCTGTAATCCTGAAAAGACGGTCTTGCGTGCCATGAGGAAGTCAAGTTAGTAGTGAGCCGCGGAGCGCCCGAAAGCAGTGTGCAGACACAGGGAGGGTTGCTTACCCAGGTTTGATGCGATCCCTTCTGTTCTCCCCCCTCAGGGGGGAGAACGGACCCTCACCAACGGCTTCGGTCTGGCTCCACCTCAAGGGTGTCGGGTTGCGCGATAGGACCGACGGTTCTTTACTGAACACTCTCCCCTTTGGGGGGAGTCAGCGAGCGAAGCGAGCTGGTGGGGGGTTTCCGGTGTTCGTCTTTATCAGGCCAACACATCTTGTGGGTCAGTTCGCCGAGTCGGTGTGCGTCCGATCCGCAGGCCGTTTGCCGTGACTTGGTGAGTTCCCCCCACCAATCGGCCTGGGGCCGATTGACTCCCCCCAGAGGGGAGAGTGATCCAATCAACCGTCGGGCACTAAACGCGACAGATCACCCTCAAGGGGGGAGTGGCTTCTTGCTGATGCGAGTGAGGGGAGCGGAGCCGAATCCGCAATGTGCGACGATATGACCATGAGCAACGAAATGGACGCCACTCGCGCTGCGATCCAGGATCTCGAGCTAATCGGGGAGGCCTCACAGCACCTCACCAGCGAGATTGCGATGCACTTGTCGTTCGAGGAGCTGGGACCGTTCAAGGATTTACTCAAGCAGTTCTTCTCTCGAGCTGCGTGGACGCCGGCCGATGAAGCGAGGCTCTCGGCACTGGTCACCAGCCACATTTCCGAAGGAATGTGGGAGCACGATCTTGGCCACGGGATCAGTCTTAGCCATGGAGTCGTCGATGGCATGTACCTGCTCAGGGTTGAGGGTGGCGCCCCAGGAGTTGACTCCGTGTTCGACCGGGTGTTTTCCGGTCCGGTCATCCCGGAGGCAACCCCTCACCCCCGCAAGGTGAAGTTCCAGGTCGGTGGCGAGCCGGCGCCCGGAATCTGGCACCGCCGTGGCGAGCCCGTGGAAGACGACGATCGGGTGGTGTCGCTGTTCATGGAGGATGACATCACCGATGTCATGGTGGCCGGCGATTTTGTCACGATCGGCCTCAGTTCCCGCTCATCGTGGGAGGAGAGACTCGACCCGCTGCTGGCCATGGTGGTCGAGCTGTTTTGGGATGGGCAGGTGTCGCAGCAACCGCAGCGGACTCGCGACGAACTGCTCGAAGAAGCGGGCCGCCTCAGTATCACGGAGGTGAGACCCGAGGACCTCCACCTGATGGATCCTGATCGTGCCGAGCATCGCGCTCTGCTCGTCGCTGCTCTCGGAGCCGAGGATCCGCGCCATCGCCGCGCCGCGGTCGCGACCCTGGCGCTCAGCGGAGACGCCGACGTGGCCAAGGCTGCCGTGATCACCGGCTTTCGGGAAGAGTCGCGGGTCGTACGACGGACCGCACTCGACGCGGCAGCTGACCGGGAGGACGACATGTTCCGGCCGTTGTTCGAAGAGGCGATCTTCGATTCCGATCCGTGGATCAGATGGCGGGCCGTCCGCGCCATTTCCGACATCGGCATCGACCCCAGCGAGGAGCAAATCATCCTCGCGACGGCCGACGAAGATTTTCAGGTCAGGTTCGAGGCCAACACGGTGTGGCGTCGAAGTCAAGGCGAAGAGGCCGAGTAGCGGAGTAGGCGTGGCCCTTGGCCGGCCGAGGTGAGACCTGTTGGATATACCATCGCCGCCATGCCCGTCGGAGTTATCACCAACATCGCAACCGTGCTGGTCGGCACTGCGATCGGAGCGACCGCCGGGGCGCGGTTTCCCGAGCGGATTCGAGAAACGGTGCTGGGTTCTCTCGGGTTGTTGACCGCTGCCGTTGGAGTCCGCGAGATCATGCCCACCGACGAGTTCCCGCTGGTCCTCGGTGCAGTGCTGTTGGGGGCACT
This sequence comes from uncultured Kiloniellaceae bacterium, assembly GCA_964194935.1. Taxonomy (GTDB): domain Bacteria; phylum Actinomycetota; class Acidimicrobiia; order Spongiisociales; family UBA11373; genus JACZWZ01. The sequence continues at coordinate 5,216 of CAXMOL010000112.1, read as the reverse complement.
GATCGGCGAGATGATCCGAATCGAGGGCGGACTCGATGCCTTGGGGGCGTCGCTACAGCGCCGCTTCGCCGGGGAAGCCTCCGATTCCCGATTCAGCCAAGGGTTCGTATTTGCTTCCCTCGTGTTCTGCGTCGGGCCGCTCACCATTGTTGGTTCCATCGAGGACGGACTCGGCGACCCCGAGCTGTTATTCGTAAAGTCGGGTCTCGATGGTTTTGCCTCGATCGCTTTTGCCGCCGTCTACGGCTGGGGTGTCGGGCTGTCGATCATCACGATCGCCGTACTCCAAGGTGGATTGGCGCTCACCGCCGGAACCCTCGATGGCGTATTGACCGACCCGATGCTCGACGCCCTCGGAGCGGCCGGCGGCATTCTGTTGCTGGGTATCTCGTTGCGTCTGCTGGACCTCAAACAGATTCGTGTAGCCAACCTGCTTCCGGCAGTGGTGCTGGCCCCTCTCTTCGTGTGGTGGTGGGGCTGAGTCCCGACCGGCGACCACGGGCCAACGAGTTCCCCCCTGAGTACCCTGCCCGCAACTCCACACGGGCAGTCATATGGAAATCGACATCGGCATCGGTAAGACCGGACGCAGGGCGTGGGGGTTCGACGACATAGCCATCGTGCCGAGTCGGCGTACCCGCGACCCCGACGACGTCGATATCTCCTGGGAGATTGATGCCTACCGCTTCGAACTCCCGATGCTGGCTTCGGCGATGGACTCTGCGGTCAGCCCGGTTACCGCGATCGAGATCGGCCGCCTCGGAGGCATCGGGGTCCTCAACCTCGAAGGGTTGTGGACCCGGTACGAAGACCCGGATCCCTACTTCACTGAGATCGCCGGGTTATCGCCGGAGAAGGCGACCCGACGGATGCAGGAGATCTACCTCGAACCGGTAAAGCCCGAGCTCATTTCGGCTCGGATTGCCGAGATGAAATCCGCCGGGATCGTCACCTCAGCGAGTCTCACCCCGCAGCATGTTGTCGAATATGCGGATCTGACGCTGCAGGCCGGTTTGGACATCCTTGTCATCCAGGGAACCGTCGTCTCGGCCGAACACGTGTCGACTCGCACCGAGCCATTGAACCTTTCGAAGTTCATCGCCGAGTTCGAACTCCCCGTGATCGTCGGCGGCTGCGCCTCGTATTCAACGGCACTACACCTGATGCGCACCGGAGCCGTCGGGGTCCTGGTGGGTGTAGGTCCGGGTGCGGCGTGCACCACCCGGGGTGTGCTCGGTGTCGGAGTACCCCAAGCGACCGCCATTGCGGACGCGACCGGTGCCCGAATCCAGTACCTCGATGAGAGCGGGCGATATGTGCATGTGATCGCCGACGGCGGGATGCGAACCGGGGGAGATGTAGCCAAGGCCATTGCGTGTGGTGCCGACGCCGTCATGTTGGGATCGCCGATTGCTGCGGCTACCGAGGCACCCGGCAAAGGTCAGCATTGGGGTATGGCCACATTCCACCCGACGTTGCCGCGAGGGGCGCGGGTCGAGGTCGGGGAACTCGGAACCCTGGAGGAGATCCTGCGCGGTCCCGCCCACGAAAACGACGGGCGCCGCAACATATTTGGCGGGCTGCGGGTGTCGATGGCGACCACCGGGTACGCCGACCTGAAGGAATTCCAGAAGGCCGAGGTGATGGTGGCTCCGGCACTGAAGACCGAAGGCAAGGCGCTGCAGATCACCCAGCACGTCGGCATGGGCTGATGCAGGAGGGATTCGACCGGATCCTCGTCGTCGACTTCGGCGCTCAGTACGCCCAACTCATCGCCCGTAGGGTCCGCGAGGCCCACGTCTACTCCGAGATCGTGGCTCGCGATGTGACCGTGACGCAGATCAATGAGATCGCTCCTGCTGGGATCATCTTGTCGGGTGGGCCGGCCTCGGTCTACGCCGATGATGCCTATGACATCGACCCGGGAATCCTGGAAATGGGCATCCCGATCCTCGGGATTTGCTACGGACACCAGGTTCTGGCCAACGCCCTCGGTGGTGATGTAGCTCGTACCGAGAACGCCGAGTATGGACGAACCGATCTTCGCATCGAATCTGGTTCCGCGTTGTTTGCGGGCTTTCCCGAACAGCAAGAGGTTTGGATGAGCCACGGCGATGCGGTCGTAAAACCCCCGCCGGGGTTCGTGGTCACCGCCTCGACCGCGACCTCGCCGGTTGCGGCGATGGAGGATCTCGATCGAGGACTGTGCGGTGTCCAGTTCCATCCCGAGGTGGCTCATACTCCCCGGGGACAGGAGGTGTTGAAGCACTTCTTGTACGACGTATGTCGGGCACGTCCGACTTGGACCCACGTTGGCATCATCGAACAAGCCGTTGCCGAGATTCGAAGCAGCGCTCCGGAGGGTCGGATCATCTGCGGACTGAGCGGAGGCGTCGATTCTGCGGTGGCTGCCGCCCTGGTGCACCGAGCTGTCGGACAGCGGCTCACGTGTGTCTTCGTCGACCATGGGTTGCTCCGGCTGGATGAGGGCGCACAGGTCGAAGCGACCTTCCGGGCCAACCTCGACGTCGATCTGATTCACGTCCAGGCTCAGGACCGGTTTATCGACGCGCTGGCAGGTGTTACCGACCCCGAACAGAAACGGCTGATCATCGGCGAGACGTTCATCCGTGTCTTCGAGGACGTCGCCAAAGATGTCGAGGACGCCAAGTACCTCGTACAGGGCACCCTGTACCCCGATGTGATCGAGTCGGGAACCAAGGACGCTGCCAAGATAAAGAGTCATCACAACGTCGGCGGATTGCCCGATGACATGGACTTCAGCCTCGTCGAACCATTGCGTCATCTGTTCAAGGATGAGGTTCGAGCGGTCGGTGAAGAGTTGGGCCTTCCCGAGGAGATCGTGTGGCGTCAGCCGTTTCCCGGTCCGGGACTTGCGGTTCGGATCATCGGTGAGGTCACAAGGGATCGGCTCGAGATTCTGCGCTTGGCCGATGCGGTCATCCTCGATGAGATCCGACGTGCCGGTCTCTACCGCGAGATTTGGCAGGCATTTGGAGTGTTGCCGGCGATCAGATCGGTGGGCGTGCAGGGCGACAGCCGAACGTATGCCTATCCGTTGATTGTTCGGGCCGTGACCAGCGAGGACGCCATGACCGCCGACTGGGCCCGGTTGCCCCATGACCTGTTGGAGCGGATCTCATCTCGGGTCATCAACGAGGTGGAGGGGATCAATCGGGTCGCCTACGACATCTCCTCGAAACCACCGGCAACGATCGAATGGGAGTAGGGCGCTGCTGCGCAGCGCGGTCTTCAGTCTTCAGTAGTTAGTCGAGAAGCCACTCTTTTCTTCGTTCCTCCCCCTCAGGGGGAGGTGGCACCGGCAAGGCCGGTGACGGAGGGGGTCTCCTGACGACTGACTACCGAGTGCTCCATTATCCTCTTGACCGAACGGTCAAATGGCCCTATCCGGTACCCGGCGCGCCTTTGATATGGTCGGCTCAAGAACCACGGAGGATGCGGGGCGCTGTCGGCGTCTTGCGTCGTATGGAGGATTACAACGCCATGAGCCATCGATACTCGGTGCGATATCTGGTTGCAGCGCTGGCGCTTGCACTTGTTGGAAGCGCCTGCAGCGGAGATTCCGAAGAGACCCTTACTGCCGGTGGGGCGGGTTCGCGGGAGAGCGTCACGGTGGAACCCGACTTCTCTTTGCCGCCGTTGCCGGTGAACATAAATCTCACCGACGAAGGCTTCGATCCGGACATTATCTTTCTCCCCGCCGGACGCCCGATTCGTCTGATCCTCCGCAACCACGGGACAACGGAGCATCACTTCCGGATCAACGGCCTCATCCCGGTCCAGATGCGCTGGATGCTGCTCCCGGAGATAGACGAGTACGAGGTTGCCTCGCTGACTGACGAGGAACTGGTCGACTACGGGATCGCGGGAGTGACCGACGTGGGCGAACTGAGCCACCTCGTCCACCACTTGAAGCCGACGTTCGTCCCCTTCAAGGAAGCCTCACCTGCGGGGATCAAGCCGCTTGGAACCGATGTTCATGGATATGTGACGCTCGGAGTCACTGATGTGATGACCTTCATCGCGCTACAGACAGGCGAGTACGCCGCGCAGGACGTGTTGTTCCCGGAGATAACCGGCCGGGTCATCGTCTTTGATGTTCCAGAGGAGGCGAGCTAGTTCTAGCTCCCGAACTCGAGTTCGTATGCGGCTTGGCAGGCCTCGATGAATGTTGGCTCGTTGAGGAGATCATCGGAGACCCGAGAGACGGCTTCGTCGCGAGTCATTCCGTCGGCCATGTACTCCTCCAGGAGGGCGGCGGACTGCGCATTCATGGCATCCACGGGCAGGCCGAGGCTGAGTCCAGCCTCGAAGATCAGGTCGAACCGGTGTGCGGTTTCATCAGTGCTGTCGCTCAGCGTGCACCATTCGCGTTCCGCAGCCGTGAGCGGTCCGTCTTCAGCCGTCGACGGTCCATCGTCACCGCAGGAGATCAATACCGAGCAAAGAACGAGGAGGGCGGCGAGTGCTTTCATGAGAACGCACCGTAGTGGGCTGTGCTACCGACCCGGTCCGGGGCGATGCGGCAGGCATCATCGGACCATCGAGCTTGGGTCATTAGGCCCTACGCGCGGTCTTGATGATGCCCCTAGTTTCTTTCGCATTGGTTGGACGAGTCGCGTTTCCGAGGCACGACGAAGGCCGGTACGCTGGCCGAGCGCAACAGATTTGGAGGGCAAAAGATGACCTGGATGAACGCGTCGTTGCGCGGATTGGTCATCTTTGTCTACTTCGTGGTGGCCACTGTGTGGCTGCCCAACTTTGTGGTGCGTCTGGGCCCGGTCGCCTCTGCGTCTTCATTCGTCAGTGACAGTCTTGTCCTCGCAGTGTGGGGAGTGGGACTCGGTGCTGGCCTGTGGCTGCTCAGATTCGCCCAGCGGCGCAGACTCATCTGATGGCTATCCCGCTCGAACTGTCGTATTACGACAAGAACATCCCGTGCATGGCCGCCTGCCCGGTTCACACCAACGCTGGCGCGTACGTTGCGGCCATCGCCGAGGGTGACGACAAGACGGCATACCTCACTGCGAGGATGCCAAACCCTTTTGCCTCAGTGTGTGGGAGGGTCTGCGCGGCTCCGTGTGAGGACGCCTGCCGACGGGGTGATGTCGACCAACCGATCGCCATTCGGGCACTAAAGCGGTTCGTCACCGAAAAGTACGGCCCCGAAGCCA
>CAXMOL010000111.1:0-31911 GCA_964194935.1 uncultured Kiloniellaceae bacterium | reverse complement strand
CTACCGAGCTGGGATGAAGCGGAGGCTGCCTCCCGGAATTACCTGGGTCACATCCGCCACGAATTCCCGACTTGCTTTACGTGTGGAACCGAACGTACCGACGGCCTCGGAGTGTTTCCCGGGCCGACGGCGACAGGCTTGGTCGCATCGCCTTGGGTCCCCGACACTTCACTGCCCAGCGATGAAGGCATCCTGTCGGTACCGATCGTCTGGGCGGCACTCGACTGTCCGGGAGCCTGGGCAGACGCTCGAGGCCTCGCCGAGCATCCGGTCATGCTGGGGCGGATGACCGCGGTGGTGCATACGCCTGTGGCCATCGGGCAGCGCTACATCGCCGTCGCCTGGAAGCTCGGCGAAGAGGGACGAAAATCGTTTGCCGAGACGGCCCTGATCGACGACAAGGGAAGCGCTGTCGCCGTCGCCCGTCAGACCTGGATTGCAGTGCCGAGTATCCAGTAGTCAGTAATCAGAGAAAAACCACTCTCCCCTTTGGGGGGAGTCAGAGGCCGCAGGCCTTTGGTGGGGGGGGAATCGCCGTTTCTCGTTTCGACACCCCTCTGTTCCTCCCCCTCAGGGGGAGGTGGCGAGCGTCAGCGAGACGGAGGGGGTCACGCGCCCCTCACCACCAGGTGGGGTGACCCCCCTCCCCTCACTCGCTCCGCTCAATCGGGACTCCCCCCTGAGGGGGGAGAATGAAGAGAAGACTCCCGACTCCCGACTCTCTTAATCCCTGAAGTTGACGTACTGCAGCGGTAGCCGGTGGTCGAGTGTCTTTATCTCAGCGATGACCGCTTGGAGTTCGTCTCTCTTCTTGCCGCTCACCCGCACCACATCACCGTTGATCGATGCCTGGATCTTTCCATCGAGTCCTCTGATGTGCTTGGCGATCTCGCGCGCCGAATCGGCATCGATACCGGTATTCAGCGTGAACAGGGCCCTGGTGCGGCCGCCGCCCACCTCGGTCGGTTCTCCGCCGGAGAGAGATTTGAGTGACACTTTGCGCCGAATCAACTTCTCTTTGAGGACCTCGATGGCCGCCTTGAGCCGATCCTCGGTCGTCGACTCCACGACGATTCCGTCCTCGTTCAGAGCTACGGAAGTCGAAGTTCCCTTGAAGTCATACCGGTTGATGAGTTCCCGTGCGGCCTGATCAACTGCGTTGCGGACCTCTTGCAGGTCCACCTCAGAGACGATATCGAATGTCGGCATTGCTTCTCTCCTGGGGTCTATTGGGGCAAAGAGTCCTTTTCCCGGCCCAAATGGTGTCCGGGAGTGGCATTATTCAATCATGCTGAAGCTCACCCCGCGCAAAAGCAGGAGGCAACTGTTCGCTGCTCCGTGATCCGGCGAGAGCCCAAAGTCAGATCACAAGAAGGAGAAGCACCATGAGCAGCAGCCTCGTTGAGCGCCATGAGCGCGTATACGCACCAGTAATCACCTGGGATTCAGATCTAGAAATCGTCGGCGCCGATGGCGCCTGGGTAACCGACGTCGAGGGTGAGCGATACCTCGACTTTGCCTGCGGTATCTCGGTGGTGAACTCCGGTCACAATCACCCGGCCGTCGTGGCGGCCGCCAAGGATCAATTGGACAAGCTTTGGCACGCCGGCGGTGCATTTCGATACGACTCGCTGGTGTCCGCTGCCGAAAAGGTCCTCGAAGTCACGCCAGATTCGATCGAGAAGATCTTCTTCATGAACTCGGGAGCTGAGGCCGTCGAGGCCGGCGTCAAGCTGGCGCGCAAGGTCAGCGGTCGTCAGGGCATCATCGCGTTCCGCGGCGCATTCCATGGTCGCACGATGGGCTCAGTCACCTATACGACCTCAAAAGCGACCTACCGCCAGGGGTATCACCCCCTCTTGCCGTCGGTGTTCATCACGCCGTTCCCTCATCCCTATCGCTGGGAGATGTCGGAAGACGAGGCCACCGACCGTGCGCTGCACGATCTCGATCTGATGTTCAAGCACGAGGTCACGCCCGGCGAGATCGCAGCCTTCCTGATCGAGCCAGTCCAAGGAGAAGGCGGCTACTACCCGGCTCCACAGCGGTTCATGAACCGGCTCGGCGAGTTGTGTGCCGAGCACGGGATCCTCATGATCCACGACGAGATTCAAACCGGCTTCGGCCGCACCGGAAGCTGGTTTGCTTCGGAGCACTACGAGGTCGAACCCGACATCCTGCTTATGGGCAAGGCGATAGCAAACGGCCTCCCACTGTCGGCGATCGGTGCCAGGGCCGATCTGTTCGACGCGTGGGCACCGGGCTCTCACGGCACCACATTTGGCGGCAATCCGGTCGCTTGTGCCGCTGCGGCAGCCAACATGGGAGCCCTCGCCGAGTTCATCCCGAACACGGCGGGGCTGTCCAAGCTGGCGTTCTCCCGATTCGAGGAGATGAAGGAGCGCCACCCGACCATCGGCGATGTCCGCGGACTGGGCCTGATGATCGGAATCGAGTTGGTAAAGCCCGGTGGAAACGAACCGGACCCGGCTGCGTTCGAGTTCCTGTCCAAGCACAGTCGCCAGAATCGACTCCTGATTCTCAACTGCGGTCCCTACGGGAATGTGATCCGCTTCATTCCGCCTCTGTGCGTGAGCGAAGATGAGCTCAACCTGGCCATCGACGCCCTGGATGCAGCGATAACCGAATACGAGGCAAAGACTTGATCTGCCGCCCGTAGCGGGCAAACACGAGCGAGGTGTCGAACCGATCAGCCCACTAGGGCTGCAACGGCTACAACTGCAGAACGGCCGTCCGACGCCGAACCGTCGGCACCCAGCGCGGAAGTGCTGCGCTGGTCAATCGCAGAGCCGCCGACGATCACCGGCGAAATAATCGTCGCCTTGAGAGCCGCGATGAGCTGGCGAGCGGCAACGAGGCTGTCCGAGCTCCCAACGCTCACGGCGATCGCAGCAACGGGTGCTGCCTTTTCGACGGCGAGGACGAACTCGTCGACCGGAAGATCGGCCCCGAGTTCGATTACATCCCACCCTGCCGCCCGGAAGAGATCCGCCACGATCGCGACACTCAGTACATGCCGTTCACCGGGAGGCGTACCGATCACGATCCGCCCTCGTCGCCGTCCTCGCGGAGAGAATCGCGGTCCAAGACGTCCGACGATCTTGGTGGCAACAGCTGTGGCTCGGTGCTCTTCAGCGACGGATATTTCGCCTGTATGCCAACCAGCACCTATCCGGGCAAGCGCCGGGGCCAGGATGTCGACGTGAATCCCGATTGGGTCGAGTCCGGATGCGAGTCCGGCCTCGACGACTGCCCAGGATCCACCCTCGTCGCCGGCAAGCAACCGATCTTCGAGTCGGCCCGACCAATCGGCAGATCCGCGATGCACTGGAAGGGCGGCCTCGGCGAGCAAGCCTTCGAGATCGCTCGGGAGCACCCGCCACTCCGCACCTACTTTGGTGGCGCGGAGGCGTCCGAGGCGAACGTAGCGGTACGCCGTCATGTAGTGAACACCGAGTCTCTCGGCGCAATCCTTTATCGACAGCGTCCCGGCCATGCCGTAACGCTAGGAGTGGTCTGCGAGATACTCTTCGGTGAACTCTCCGCGCATGCGGGGAAAGCGAGCCGGAGCGTGCTGGAAGCACGATTCGCTGCGGTTGTACCTGCTCAACTTCGTTTCACAGCTCCGATCGGAACAGATACGAGCTTCGCCGTATGTCTTGGGCCTGCGCCTCGCCCTTCCGGCCGTGGTCGCCCTCAACGTGCTGGAATCCATGGGAAATGTCGCCCCTCTTGCGTTTAGCACTAACTACATTAGCGCTAAACGCTTCTGGGTCCAGAGGTATTCCAAGAAAAGTCGTCAGTCATCAGTCGTCGGTCCTCAGTAAAGCCTCGTTCAGGACGATCTGACTGATGACTGAAGACCGGGGGCTGAAGACTTTCTATTCGTCGCCGGTGCCTGCCTCTGCCATGGCGGCGATCTCCTGAACAACGTCGGCGTTGGCAAGCGTCGTCACATCGCCAAGCTTGCGCTGCTCGGAGATGTCCTTGAGCAGCCGGCGCATGATCTTGCCGGAACGAGTCTTGGGAAGGTCGTCGGTAAAGACGATCGATTTGGGACGCGCAATCGGACTGATCTTGGTTGATACGAAGTTACGGAGCTCCTTCAAGAGTTCCCCAGTCCCCTCGATCCCGGCTCGCAGGGTCACGAACGCTGCGATCGCCTCACCAGTGAGTTCATCCGCCCGTCCCACAACTGCGGCCTCTGCCACAGCCTCGTGGGCGACCAGCGCCGACTCGACCTCCGTGGTCGAGATGCGGTGACCACTGATGTTCATCACGTCGTCGACTCGGCCCAACAGCCAGTAGTAGCCCTCGTCGTCGCGCTTGCAGCCGTCACCGGCGAAGTAGATCCCTTCGTACTTCGACCAATAGGTGTCTACATAGCGATCTGGATCTCCGTAAATGGTTCGCAGCATCGATGGCCAAGGTCTGGTGAGCACCAAATACCCACCTCCGCCGAGCGGAACCGAGTTGCCATCCTCATCGAGCACATCGGCACCGACGCCGGGGAACGGGAAGGTCGCTGAACCGGGCTTGGTAGCCACGACGCCCGGAAGTGGCGTGAGCATGATCGCCCCGGTCTCCGTCTGCCACCAGGTGTCGACTATCGGGCACTCGTCTGCGCCGATGTTGTGGCGATACCACATCCATGCCTCAGGGTTGATCGGCTCACCAACCGTGCCCAGGAGCCGCAGCGATGACAAGTCGTGGGCCGCGGGAAACTCATCGCCCCATTTCATAAAGGCACGAATCGCGGTGGGAGCCGTGTAAAAGATCGTCACGCCGTAGCGCTCGACGATCTCCCACAACCGATCCTTGGAGGGAGTATCCGGCGCACCTTCGTACATGACACCGGTGGTGTGGTTGGCCAACGGGCCGTACACGATGTAGGAGTGCCCCGTGACCCAGCCGATGTCGGCCGCACACCAGTAGACGTCATCGGGTTTGATGTCGAAAACGTACTGATGGGTGGACGAGACACCCGTCAGGTAGCCGCCTTGGGTGTGGACGATCCCCTTCGGCTTCGCCGTGGTGCCCGACGTGTACAGGATGTACAAGGGGTCTTCGGCGTTCAATTCGGCCGGCTCGTGCTCAGCCGACACATCGAGCATCAGATCGTGATACCAGTGGTCGCGTCCTTCAGCCATCGTCACTTCGTTTTCGCACCTGCGGACCACGATGACATCAGTGATCGTCTCGCAGCGGTCCACCGCAACATCGGTGAACTCCTTGAGAGGCACCACCGAGCCACGACGCCAGGCGCCGTCTTGGGTGATTACGACCTTCGCCGTTAAGTCCTCGATCCGATCAGCTAGCGCGTCGGAGGAGAAGCCACCAAACACGACAGAGTGGATCGCACCGATCCGAGCACAAGCCAGCATCGCTACCGGAAGCTCGGGAATCATCCCCATGTAGATGGCGACTCGATCACCACGCTCGACGCCGAGCCCGAGCAAGGCGTTGGACAACCTGCAGACCTCGGCATGAAGTTCTGCGTAGGTGAGCGTCCGGGTATCGCCCGGCTCCCCCTCCCAGTGGTAAGCCACCTTGTCCCCTCCGGTCTCGAGGTGGCGGTCGAGGCAGTTGTAGGACAGGTTGAGCGTGCCATCCGAGAACCACTTGAAGAATGGCGCCTCGCTGTCGTCGAGCGTCACCGTGGGTTCGCGGATCCAGTCGATCCGCTCGAGTGCCTCGCGACGCCAGAACGCCAGATAATCGGCGTCGGCTTCGTCGTAGATCGATGCCTGAGCGTTGGCCGCCTTGGCGAAAGCCTCAGGTGCCGGAAAGACCCGATCCTCCTGCAGCAGATTCTCGATCGCCTTGCTGTCACTACTGGCCACCACAAACCTCCAATATTCGAATCACCTCAGATCGTACGACTCCGACCCCTCCAGTAGAGGAGGCCAAACGACCCAGCGTCAGCGCCGTAAGCCAGGTCGGATCCGGAATTCGCCCGACGGCCTCGCCAAAGTGGCGACCACGACGGCAGCTGCCGCCAGGATCGCCAGCAGCTGCACCCAATCCCCCAGGACCGCATAGAGCGTTCTGGGGGCTGCTTGCAGGTTTACGACCCCGGTGAGCAGATCTCGAGTAAACATCTCGGTCGTCTTGCCGATCGTGCCATCCGCCCTGATGATCGTCGATTTGCCGGTGACTGCCACGTGCACGATGTCGACCCCCAAGGACGCCGCCGACATTCGGACCATGCCGATCAGCTGATCGGAAGCCGGACCCACGCCGTAGGACCCTTCGTTGGTCGCAACCACGATGAGTTGGGCACCAATCCTCACCTCAGCTCTTATGTGGCGCGCAAAAGCGCCCTCGAACGAGATAACGGAGCCGAGCAGTCCTCGGGTGTCTCCTACTTCGATAGGAAACACAACCGGTCCGGGACCGCGCCGCATGTCATTCGGCACCTGGTCCAACTGCGGCACAAACTCCAGTACACGGCGAAACGGAACAAACTCGCCGAACGGCACCGGGTGCTGCTTCAGATACTCGCCGATCACCTCGCCAGCGGGATCGAACAAGACGTTGTAGTTGTCGAACGACCCGGGCACACCCGGTCGGGTGCCACCGGCGATCAGATAGCCACCGATTCGGGTTGCTTCAACACCCATCGCACGGCGCACGTCACCATTGAATGTGGGGTTCAACGCTCCGCCGAAGGAATCTTCGCCCCACACGACGAGATCCGCCGAGTTGTCCGCGATATCGGCGGTGATAGTCATATGCGCGTTGTAGATCTTGAGCTTTTCATCCTCACAGTGGATCCGCGGACAAGGAGAATTGCCTTGTACGACAGCGACCCTGACCGCCTGACCGTCAGCATTCGGCGCAAAGATGGCACCGAGGAATGTAAACGTCACTATCACGGCCAGCGACAACTCCATGGGCCGCCGGTCACTATCGCGATTGAACATGATGACGACGGACGCAGCCAGGCCGATGACGATCACGGACCACCCGCTGGCCCCTATCCATTGAGCAGCGCCGCGAGGCCACGACAGGGTGCCCACCGGGTACCCGGTTGCTCCCCAAGGAAAGCCTCCGAACGGAATGCGGGCTCGCAGGAACTCCATGAGCGACCAAGACCCGATCGCCAGGATCCACCAACGCCACATCGAAAAGTATCGACCGGCGTACATCACAAGCGCCCACCCGGTGGTGAAGAGAGCCATGATCACCGCAAGGGGAAACCAGGCCACAAGGCCAAGAATCTTGATCCACCACAACAGGGACCCCCAGAACGCAAACCCGAAGAGAAACCCGAGCCAACCGGCTTCGCGCGCGGTGGTGACCCGTCGCATCGCCCACAGCAAAGGGGACGGCGCGACAAAGATGACTACCCCCCAATCGACCGGGGGGAAGGCCAGCCACATGAGGAAGGCCGACGCCAGCACTGCAAAGATCTGCATGAGTCGGGGATGGTAAAGAGTCTTCAGTCAACAGTCGTCAGCCATCAGTCCGGAGCCGGGAGCCACTTGATTGTCTTCACTTCGTTCTCCCCCCTCAGGGGGGAGTCCCGATTGAGCGAAGCGAGTGAGGGGAGGGGGGTCCTCCCCCCGGTTTGGGTGGGGCCCGTGACCCCCTCCGGCTCGCTGGCGCTCGCCACCTCCCCCTGAGGGGGAGGAACAGAGCGGTGGCTTGACGGGAAACGGGAACCGGCGCGGCCCCCCACCAAACGCCTGCGGCGTTTGACTCCCCCCAAAGGGGAGAGTTGTTTTCGCTACTGGCTACTCGCTTCGCTGTAGCGTCACTGCATGGATGATTTGACCCTGGCGCGGGCCGCGGCTGGCGTGGGAGCCGAGATCGTCAGCAGCTGGGCAAACCGACTCGAATCCGCCGAGTTCAAGGGAATCGGCAATCCGGTGACCGAGGCTGACCGCGAATCGGAGCGGGCGATCATGTTGCTGATCGCCGAGCACCGACCTGACGACGGAGTGGTCGGCGAAGAGGGGGCCTCCAAGAAGGGGACGAGTGGTCGGCGTTGGCTGGTGGATCCGCTCGACGGCACCGTCAACTTCCTTCATGGCTTTCCGCATGTCTCGGTATCCGTGGCAGTCGAAGATGACCTCGGTGGTCTCGTCGGCGTCGTACGCGATGTCTTTCGTGATGAGGAGTTCGCCGCCAGCCGGGGTGGCGGCGCCGAACTCAACGGCGAACCGATGCAAGTCGCCGGCAGAACCGATCTCGCCAACGCCCTGATCGCCACCGGTTTCTCCTACGACCGCCAGGAACGGGGAGTCGAATACGGCAGAGTCCTGGGCGAGATGCTCAGAGTGGTGCGCGGCATCAGACGCGGTGGTTCGGCCGCACTCGACCTGGCCTGGGTGGCCTGCGGACGGCTGGATGGCTACTGGGAGGTCCGGCTCGGCCCGTGGGATGTAGCAGCAGGATTTCTGCTCGTAAATGAGGCAGGGGGTCTGGTTACGGCATTCGACGGTGGACCAGCCAGCCATCACGAGTGCGTGGCGGCCAATCCGGCACTGCATGCAGTCCTGCGTCCTGCTGTCGAAGCTGCGGCGGGCTAGCCCCCCAAGACACTCGCGGATCGCGACAAGCATCGGGGGCCAGATTGACGCCTAGCCTCGGCTGGTGGACAGAACCCTTCTCGTCGCCGACTCTGTACTGACTTCCGACGGAGCAGATGCCAACGCGGTTCTCATTGAGGGTGGCCGCGTCGTCGCCGTCGGCTCGGCCGACGAATTGCGCTCACCGTCGAACGACGAGGAACAACTTCCGGGGGCAACGGTCGTGGCCGGCCTGGTCGACGCCCACATGCATCCCGTCGGTTACGCAGCAGCCCTAGCGCGACCCTCGCTAAAGGCCGCAGCGGATTTCGCAGAGATCTCCGACATCCTCGGTGACGCGCTCGACCAACAGGCAGCGGGAACCGCCATCACCGCGCTTCGCCTGGACGACGAAAGCCTCGCCGAAGGCAGACTCCCAGATCGTCACCTCCTCGACGCGATATCTGTGGATCGCCCGATCCTCCTGATGCGCTACTGCGGTCACGTGGCCGTGGCGAACACGGCGGCACTGCGAATCGCCGGCATCGATCGAACCAGCGCCAATCCGGTCGGAGGCGTGATCGATCGAGACGACGACGGTGATCCGACGGGCGTTTTACGCGAGACCGCATTCGAACCAGTCACAGCGGCCTTGCGGCCACTAGCCCCGCCGCTTACCCCCGACGACGTATCCCAAGCCTTGATCGCTCTCGCAGCTACCGGCCTCACCGGCGTCGGAGCAATGGCCGCGACCGACTCAGGGCTGTGGGGAGGAGCCTCCTCGGAGTTGGAGGTGCTGCTGGAGGCGTCCCGAGACAGCCCGATCGGTCTCGACATCATGGTGATTGCCCGCACGCCGGCGTCCCTCCGGTCCGCCGCCAGCCGGATCGACGGAGTTGGTGGTCGAGCGAGGTTTGTCGGCGCAAAGATGTTTAGTGATGGGAGCCTCGGAGGACACACGGCCGCCATGCACCAGCCATTCAGCGACAAGCCCAACGAGACGGGCACCGATCGCCTTGATCCATCCTGGGCGCGCGAGATGGCACAAACCGCATTCGACCTCGACGGACGGGTGGCAATTCACGCAATAGGCGACAGAGCCAATTCGGGTGTGCTCGACCTGATGGAGGGCCTGATCTCATCGGGCGCAGATCCGTCCATGCTCCGGATCGAGCATGCCTCGGTCTTGACCCCCGACGACATCGATCGCTTTGGTCGTCTCGGGATCACGGCGTCCGTGCAACCGGCGTTTATCGCTTCGGAGACACAGTGGCTGGAAAAGCGACTCGGACCGGAACGGCTACTGCATACTTATCCGTTCCGATCGCTCGCCGCCACAGGAACTCCTCTGGCCGGAGGATCGGACTGCCCCGTGGAGCCCCCGCACCCACTCCTCGGGATGGCGGCGGCGCGGGATCGGCTCGGCGTCGTTCCCCAGGAGGCGATATCGGCACAGGCGGCACTTCACTTGTTTACCGAAGGTGCGGCTGCCGCTCTAGGTCGAGAATCTCGCATCGCCGCTGGTTCAAAGGCAAACTTCACCGTTCTCGACATCGATCCGGTGGCGGCGACACCCGACCAGTTGCGCAGCGCAGCCGTCATCTCTACTTGGGTGGACGGATCGCCGGTCACCATCCCTGCCGACACGGTCACCTGGCAATCCTGAGGATTACTCCGTAGTCGGTAGTGAGTACTCAGATCGACTCTCTTCATTCTCCCCCCTCAGGGGGGAGTCCCGATGAGCGAAGCGAATGAGGGGAGGGGGGTCTCTGCGTTCGGGACTCCGTCCGGACGACCCCCTCCGACACCGCCTCCGGCGGCGCCACCTCCCCCTGAGGGGGAGGAACAAAGCGGAAACAGGAAACTCCCCCCAAAGGGGAGAGTGGTTTTCTCTCTAAGCCAGTCGGGATCTAATCGGAGCAGCGACCTGCTCGTATTCGGCGTGCTCGCCGGTCTCCAACTTGCTGTAGACGAGGTCACCGTCCACGACGACCTCGAACGCACCACCCGAAGATGGGATGAGCCCAAAGCCTTCTATCTGTGATTCAAACTCTTCAAGCAGCTTGTCAACCATGCTCACGGCACGGTCTTTATAGCTTCAAGCGGTGCAGTACTCGAGTGTGATGTTCATGGGAGACATCGTACAGGTCTGCCAAATCCAAGAGGAGTCGAGTGACTCCGACACCGAATAGACCCGGTGGGCCGCTTCCTAGACTCGGATGACAACGTCGAGCCATTGGAGAGCGCGATGGAATACCGCCGGTTCGGATCGACCGGGCTGCGAGTCAGCAGGTACGGGCTGGGAACCCTGATGCTCGGAGCGTGGGGCAACGACGACCGCGAGGAGTGTGTTCGCATCGTCCATCGCGCCCTCGACGCCGGGATCAATCTCGTCGACACCGCCGATGTCTATGCCGCCGGCGAGAGCGAAGAGATCGTCGGAACTGCGTTGGCCGGACGTCGGGATGACGTCATTCTCGCCACCAAGTTCCACAACCCGATGGGACCCGGCCACAACCAGCGGGGTAACTCGCGTCGTTGGATCTACCAGGCGGTCGACGCCAGCCTGCGCCGCCTCGGTACCGACTGGATCGACATCTACCAGGTCCACCGTGCCGACCCTTCCACCGCCATCGAGGACACGGTCGACGCCCTCACCGAGCTGGTTCGGCTCGGCAAGATTCGGTACTGGGGAACATCGATGTTCCCCGCCGGCCAGTTTGTGGATGCCATGTGGGCAGCCGATCGGCGATCCGCAACACCGCCACGCTCCGAACAGCCGCTCTACAACATCCTCGCCAGGGGGATAGAGACGGATGTCCTGCCCACCTGTCGCCGACACGGTGCCGGAGTCATCACGTGGAGTCCGTTGAGTGGAGGGTGGCTCACCGGCAAGTACACCCGCGACGACCCGTCGCCTGAAGGATCGCGCGCCGCCACAAACCCGGAGTACTTCGACGCTGGCAACGCCGACAAATTCGAAAAGGTGGAGGCGCTGCAGTCGATCGGAGAGGACGCCGGTATCTCGCTGACCCACATGGCGCTCGCTTGGTGCGGCCAACATCCGGCCGTAAGCACCTCATTGCTCGGGCCCCGTACCGAGGCACAACTGGAGGATCTACTCGGAGCGGTCAACGTCTCTCTCGACGACGACACCCTCGACCGGATCGACGAGGTGAATCGACCGGGAATTCTGCTCAACCAGGCAGATCAGGATTGGTCCTCGCCCGATCTGGAACCGGAGCAGCGCCGCCGCTAGCGCAACGTCGGCATCTGACTCCTACGGGATCTGGCGTCCCTCCATACCGCCGGCAACGGTGACCACCTGGCCACTGAGATGCCCCGAGATCGCACTGCTCGCCAGCACCACTACCTGGGCAGCAACATCCTGCGGTTTGCCCAACTTCTTGATCGACATCGTCGATGTCACCATTGCCACATGATCGGGATCGAGTCCCTTGTCCCCGATCATGGGGGTAACGGTCCAACCGGGGGCGACTGCGTTCACCCTGACGCCGGGACCAATACGCGCAGCCTCGTTCTTGAGGCTCATCAGCAAGCCGGACATGATTGCGCCCTTTGCCGCCGCGTAATCTGCGTGCCCGGCCTCACCAAAGGAACCGGCGGTCGAACCGATCATCACCAACGCACCCTCGCCGGATCCGGCCGCGTGGCCCAGAAACCCGCGCGCTGTGAGAAAGGTCGCGGTGAGGTTCGAGTCGAGGGTGGCGCGCCAGCGATCAGGGTCCATCTCCCAGATCGGAGTGTCGTCGCGGGGCCACCACCCGGCATTGGCCACACAGACATCGAGACGATCGAGACCGTCGATCGCCGTCGCAAAGAGGGCATCGACCTCCTCCGGGATGCGCAGGTCGGCACCGATGGCAAGCCCGTCGATCTCCGCGGCCAACTCCATTGCGGCCCGCTCGGAGGTCCGATAGTGGACTACAACCTTTGCACCCTCCGCGGCAAAGGCCCGCGACACTGCCGATCCGATCCCACCGGCGCCACCGGTGACGATCACTCCCATTCCACTGAGTCCTGTATCCATGTCCGCGACGCTAGCCAGGAACACTTGTCGGGCCTCCGCCGGTTCTACCGTGGCGCCCCACAGATAGGACCCACACATGACCGAAGCCCTGCCCGATCCCCTAAAAGACCTACTCGATGGAAAGCCGTTCGCCCACCTCACCACGCTGGATCCTGACGGCTATCCGCAGGCAAGCGCGATGTGGATCATGCGCGACGGCGACAACATCGTGTTCAACACCGCCACAGGTCGCCGCAAGCACCGGAACATGACCAGTGACCCTCGCGTGGCCGTGTCGGTGAGCGCGGTGGGAGACCAATACACCAACTACTCGATCCAGGGCAAGGTCATTGAGATGCGAGAGTCCGACGGAGTCGAGGTGATCGACATGCTGGCTCGCAAGTACACCGAGTCAGACCACTACGAGTGGCTCACCCCCGGAATGGTCCGGGTCACTGTGATTGTCGAACCGATCCGGGTGGCCAGCAACCACTGACGGCCGCTACTCGCTACCGGGTGCCATCTCCTCAAGTTCGGCGATGAGGTCACGCTTGGCGGCCTCCCCGAGAAAGGAGGCCTCGATGCTGTTGCGCGCCAACAGCGCCAGTTCGGCATCCCTGAGTCCAAGATCGTTCTGTAGAGCCCGATAGTTGTCGGCTATGTAGCCTCCGAAGTACGACGGGTCGTCGGAATTGACCGTCACCTTCACGCCGCGATCCATCAACCGTTTGATGGCGTGCTCCTCGATTCGATCAATCCCCTTGAGCCGGACGTTGGACAGGGGACACATGGTGAGCGGAATCCCCTCTGCCGCCAGGCGCTCTACCAGGCTGTCGTCCTGCTCGCACGTCACCCCGTGGTCGATCCGCTCGGCGTGAAGCGAATCCAGGGCTCCGGAAATGTAGGAGGGCGGCCCTTCTTCCCCGGCATGAGCCACCAGGCGAAGACCGGCTTCACCGGCCAGCGCAAAGACACGCTCGAAGTCCTCCGGCGGATGGCCCACCTCTGAGGAATCGAGGCCTACGGCCGCGATCTGATCCAGGAACGGTCGAGCTTCATCGAGGGTGTTGATCGCGGCAGCCTCGGGGAGATGGCGCAGGAAGCACATGATGAGCATCGAGGTCATCCCGAATTCGGTGGCAGCGCGCTCCCTGGCGCTGGCAAATCCCGCCATAAAGACCTCAAACCCGATCCCGCGTTCGGTGTGAGTCTGCGGATCGAAGAACATCTCAGCATGGCGAACCCCATCGGCCGCAGCACGCTCCAGATAGGCCCACATCAGGTCACGAAAGTCATCGGCCGTCCTCAGGACTGCCGCTCCCTGGTAGTAGATGTCGAGGAACGACTGCAGGTCGGTGAATTCGTATGCGGCCCGGATTTCCTCGACCGAAGCGAACGGTATTTCGACTCCGTTGCGTGCCGCGAGTTCGAACATCATCTCCGGTTCGAGCGTGCCTTCGATGTGAAGGTGCAGCTCGGCCTTTGGCAATCGCGTGATGAAATCGTCCACCCGTCAACCTCCCGACAATCCTGGACGCCCGGCCCAGTCAAATCTGTGACCGAGACCTTAGGATGTACCAAACACGCCGAGGTGGAGGAACACAGAATGCGCCGACGAAAAGGTCTCGTGTTCATCTCACTCATCGCCGCTCTGGCTCTCGTAGCCAGTGCTTGTGGTGACGACGATGAAACGGCCGGATCCACAGCCGCACCAACTGCAAGCACAGCCGCACCAACCGACACGGCCGCACCGGATGACACGGCGGCACCAGATGACACTGCGGCGCCGCCCGAAACGACGGCACCCGAAGGTCCGTTCAAGTTCGGCATGATCTTGGTGGGCCCGGAAAACGACAGAGGATGGTCACAGGCCCACCGCGAGGGTGGCGAGTATGTGGAAGAGATGCTCGGCGCCGAGATGATCGTGCTCGACCTGGTCAACCCGGCCGACAGGCCGGACGTCACGATCGAAGCGGTCGTCGACGACATGATCTCTCAGGGAGCCCAGCTGGTGTTCCTCACCTCCGACGACATGAAGGACGGTGCCGAGGCAGCCGCGGCGCAGCATCCCGACGTCCCGATGGTGTGGTCTTCCGGCGATAGCGCCTGGGCCGAGGGCAGGGGATACCGCGCCGACCTGACCAACCTGGCCAATTCGATGGGTCAGATGCAGTTCGGGAAGATGATCGCCGGATGTGCGGCGGCACTGACCACCCATACCGGATCGATCGGATACGTCGGGCCTTTGATCAACGACGAAACACGACTCCTGGTCAACTCGGTGTACCTGGGAGCCAGCCACTGCTGGACCGAGGTCCGAGGCGAAACGGGTCCTCTTGACTTCGCAGTCAACTGGATCGGTTTCTGGTTCAACATCCCGGGCTTCACGCTCGATCCGACGGCGGTGACCAACGACTTCTTCGATGGTGGCGCCGATGTCGTCATCAGCGGTATTGACACCACTGAGGTCGTCGTGCGCACCGGGCAGCGGTTCGATGCTGGCGACGCCGTCTATGCGATCCCATATGACTTCGAGGGAGCATGCTCCGAAGCCCCGGCTACATGTCTGGGAGTGCCCTACTTCAACTGGGGTCCGAGCTACCTCGATATCGTCGGACGAGTGCTCGACGGGAGTTTCTCGAACACATTCGATTGGAATGGGCCCGACTGGAGCGACATCAACAACCCCGACACCAGCGCTGTGGGCTGGATCCACGGAGATGGATTGCTCGGGCATCCGGATCGGGTTGTTCAGGTGGATGAGTTCATCGCCGGTCTCGGTGACGGGTCGATCGACCTGTACACCGGACCGCTTAATTGGCAGGACGGATCATCGTTCCTGGGCGACGGCGAAACGGCCACCGAACAGCAGATCTGGTACGCAGAACAGCTGCTCGAAGGCGTGGTCGGAGCGAGTTCGGCCGAGTAACCGCTTCAACGATTGATACGAAGGGGAGGGCGATTGCCCTCCCCTTCGTCGCGCCTGCGCAGCCGGTTGGCCACCGCATTAGATTCGAGCGATATGAGCCTGTTGTTGGAGAACATCGATAAACGCTTCGGTGAGGTACACGCCAACAACAGCATCACCATCGAGATCGAAGAAGGGACGCTCCACGGCCTGCTCGGTGAAAACGGTGCAGGCAAGTCGACCCTCATGAAAGTCCTCTCGGGCTTTATCGATCGCGATTCAGGCAGAGTGCTCCTCGACGGCAAGGAACTCGACCTCTCCAGCCCCAAGACCGCCATCCGGGCCGGCGTTGGGATGTTGCATCAAGACCCACTGGTGTTTCTACCCCTATCGGTTGTTGACAACTTCCTCATGGGTAGTCCTGGTGATCGGTTCCTGGATCGAGCAGAGGGGGCAGCGGAACTCCGGAGGATCAGCGAGCCGTTCGGCTTCAACTTCAACCCGGACGCACCAGCACGCACCCTGACTGTCGGGGAGCGCCAGCAGTTGGAGATCGTCCGATTGCTGTGGCTGGGCGCCAAGGTGCTGATTCTCGATGAGCCCACCACCGGCATCTCAGAGATCCAGCGAGTCGACCTCTTCGCCACACTTCGCCAACTTGCCGCGCAAGGGATGATCGTCATCTTCGTCTCCCACAAGCTCGAAGAGGTCGAGGAGTTGTGCCAGCGAGTCACCGTCATGCGTCAAGGGAAGGTGATAGGAGAGTTGGACTTGCCCACGCCGGCAGAGCGGCTGGTCGAGATGATGTTCGGCCAGGTCATCGTGGCCAGCGACCGGCCCCAGATCGCCCATGGTGAACCATCCTTGGTTCTCGAAGCCACCACCCTCAAAGAGGGCAACCTGATGGTCGCCGATCTCTCGTTGTCGGTCGCCAAGAGCGAGGTCATCGGACTGGCCGGACTCGAGGGAAGCGGTCAACGGACCTTCCTCGGTGGATGCACCGGGTTGGTACCTGCCCTATCCGGAACAATCACCATCGGCGGCAAGCCCATGACCAAGCGTCACTACCGCGACTTCATGCGACACGGTGTGCACTACCTGCCGGCGGGACGGCTCGAGGAGGGCCTGGTCGAGGGATTGTCGATCACCGAACACTTCATCCTTGCCGGAGACGACAAGAGCTTCTTCGTGGATTGGGACGCTGCTCGCGAAGGCTCTGAGAAGAACATCGAACACTTCTCGATCAAGGGCTTCCACCACTCACCAGCGGAATCGTTGTCCGGTGGCAACCAGCAACGCCTGCTACTGGCAATGATGCCTCCGGGTCTCAAGTTGTTGCTGATGGAGCATCCCACGCGCGGCCTCGACATCGAGTCGGCCGACTGGGTGTGGACTCAGATATT
This sequence comes from uncultured Kiloniellaceae bacterium, assembly GCA_964194935.1. Lineage (GTDB taxonomy): Bacteria > Actinomycetota > Acidimicrobiia > Spongiisociales > UBA11373 > JACZWZ01. Next base: position 15,033 of record CAXMOL010000111.1, on the reverse strand, counting down.
GGCCCGGCGCGAGGAAGGAACGGCGATCGTCTTTGCCTCGGCCGATCTCGACGAGTTGCTCCGATATAGCGACCGCATCCTCGTCTTCTTCAATGGCCGGATTCTCAAGGAGGTCGATGCCCGGTCGACGACAGGCGAGCAACTCGGGTACCTCATCGGCGGAAAGGAACCCGAGTGACATCGCAGACCAGTGCGGCGCGCTGGGGGGCGACGATCGCCCCGATCGCCCTGGCGGTCGTCGTGGCCGTGGTTCTGCTGCTCTTGGCCGGAGCCAACCCGCTGGAATCCTTCAAGCTGATGGGAGAGGGCGCCTTCTCCGGGTGGTCCAAGACCGGCGAGACGCTCATGGCGTGGGTGCCACTTGTGCTGGCCGCAGCCGGGTTGATCATCACGTTCAATGCCGGCTTGTGGAACATCGGTATCGAGGGTCAGATCATCCTCGGAGGAATCGCCGCATCCTGGGCGGCCCGGGAGGTCGGTGGGTCCAGTTGGGTCGTCGTTCCTGCGGCGATCATCGCCGGTGCGCTGGGCGGGATGCTGTGGGCATTGCTGGCCGGTGTCCTCAAGACGCGGTTCAGGGTGAACGAGATATTTGGCGGTCTCGGTCTCGACTTCGTCGCCGCCAGCCTCGCCGTCTACCTGGTTATCGGGCCGTGGTCGCGACAGGGCGTCGCCTCGACCAGTGGCACTGACCTGTTCCGTGAAGAGGCCCGGTTACCGACCATCCTCGAGAACAACAGACTGTCGTTGGTGGCACTCGGCCTCGCCGTCGCGGCCGTTGTCTTCGTCTTCTATCTGATGAAGGGCACCCTGTTCGGGCTACGGCTCAAGGCGGTGGGTCGCAACCCGCGCAGCGCGTTCCTGCTGGGCATTCCAACCAGTCGGTACATGCTCGGCGCCTTTGCGCTGTGTGGAATCTTGGCCGGAATCGCCGGCTCCATGCAGGCGATCGGTTTCCATTTCAAACTGATCCCGGCCATCTCGGGTGGCTACGGATTCCTCGGCATTCTGGTAGTCCTGCTGGCTGCGTTCCGTGCGGCGTGGATCGCACCCGTGGCGTTGTTCTTTATCGCCATGTCGCGGGGTAGCACCCTGCTCGACCTGCGGCTCGACGTCGACTCGGCGTTGGGTGGCGTCATAACGGGAATCCTCGTCCTGCTGGTCATCCTGGGAGGCGGGTGGCAACTGCGACGACTGAAGAGAAAGGCACTGGCTTGATACTCGGGGCGACCTGGAGTGAGTTCTGGGCTGCGTGGGGAGATGTCTTCACGGTGGCCAGCCTGGGCTCGATGGTGGCTGCTTCGGGACCGCTGATCTACGCCACGGTCGGCGAGACCATCACCGAGAAGGCCGGGGTTATCAATCTCAGCCTCGAAGGATCCATCATGCTCTCGGCGATGACCGGATTCGGCACGGCCTTCTTGGTCAACAACGTCCTGATCGGGTTCCTGGCAGCGGCAGCCGTCGGCGCCGCAATAGCTGCTCTCATCGCCTTCGCCAGTATCGAATTGCGTCTCGACCAGATTGCAGTCGGCTTCGTGTTGACCCTGCTCGCTGTCGATCTGAGCGACTACTTAGGAAACCGCTTCGTCGGAGAAGCCGGCCCGGCGGTCCCCGCCTGGCCGATCCCGGTCCTATCCGACATCCCCTGGGTAGGTGAGATCCTGTTCGATCACAACCTGGCGGTGTACGGGAGCTTCGTTCTCATCGGCGTTGCCTACATCTTCATCTACAGGACACGCGGAGGTCTCGAACTGCAAGGCATCGGTGAGCGGCCAGAGGGAGCCTTTGCTCGTGGGGTGGCTGTCAACAAGATGCGTTACTTCTACACGATCCTCGGCGGGGCATTGGTCGGCGTCGCCGGAGCCGCCTTCTCGCTCGACCAGAAACTGGGATGGCGTGAAGGATCGACCCGCAATCTGGGATGGATCGCGCTAGCGATCGTCATCTTCGGTGGATGGCACCCGATCCGAGTCGCCATCGGAGCCTTCCTGTTCGGCTTCCTCCAGGTGGTGGCGCTCAAATTGCAGCCGGTGTTCCCCGGTCTGTCTCAGGTACTACCGAGCATCCCCTTCCCCATGATGATCCTGGCGTTGGTGGTCGTCTACACCGACTGGTTCAGGCGCCTCGGCGATCGCTATCCGCGATTACGCGGCATCCTCGCGGCCGATCCTCCCTCGGGTATCGGGGTCGCGTTCCATCCGGAGTAATGGGAGTACTCAGTACTCGGTCCTCAGTACTGAGAAGAGAACCCGACGCCCAATACCTGATACCGCAACACACCGCTCTGTTCCTCCCCCTCAGGGGGAGGTGGCGCCGCCGGAGGCGGTGACGGTGGGGGTCGCGCGGGGGTTCGGCGTGCGACGAACCCCCCTCCCCTCATTCGCTCCGCTCAATCGGGACTCCCCCCTGAGGGGGGAGAACAAAGAGAGACGACCGCGTGTCCCCGACTCCCGACACCCTCCCCTTAGCAACTCCAATCCGATACCTTTTCTCTATGCCCCGCTATCTCACCAACAAGACCTTTGCGTTTCTCAAGGATCTCGACGCCAACAACAACCGCGAGTGGTTCAAGGCGAATAAAGACCGGTACGAGTCAGACGTGCGGGAGCCAGCGCTCGACTTCATAGAGGAGTTTGCCGACAAGCTGCTCAAGATCTCGCCTCACTTCATCGCCGACGCCCGTAAGCAAGGCGGATCGCTGTTTCGCATCCATCGCGACACCCGCTTCGCCAAGGACAAGACTCCCTACAAGACCCATACCGGGATGCAGTTTCGCCACGTAGCCACCAAGGACGACGTCCACGCCCCCGGCTTCTACCTGCACATCGAGCCCGGCGAGAGCTGGGCCGGCATTGGCCTGTGGCAGCCGGCGACGGCCGATGCACTCAAGATTCGTCAGGCGATCAGCGATGACCCGGCGGTCTGGAAGAAGGCGGCGTACGGCAAGCGGTTTGCCGACACATTCGAACTATCAGATGGCAACAAGCTGCAACGTCCACCGGCGGGGTTCGACCCCGACCACCCCTACATCGAAGACATGAAGAGACGCGACTTTACGGCCGCGTCGCGGCTCAGCCAGAAGCAGGTGACGTCCGAGGGATTCCTCGACGAGTACGCCGCAATGTGCAAGACGGCCAGTCCGTTCCTGGCGTTTCTCTCCAGGGCAGTCGGGGTGGCGTTCTAAGAGTCGGCTACGCCGAGGCGCGGCGAGCCTTCGACCACCTGCGGATTCGGGGCAGGTTCCAGCGGATGACCCCGGTCCAGAACATGAAGCTCACAATTCCGAATTTGTAGAGGTTGTTCACCCCGTCGGACCAACCATCACTGGGCATCAACCAGAAGTAGTAGGTGATGCTCAGCCCCACCAAGAAGTGCGACCAAAGCAGAATCTTGTTCCAGTTTTTCACGGATGATCTCCCCTCGACGAGTGCGCAGCGTAGACGAAGCAACCTGAGAAGGTGGGGTAACTACCCCAGTGCCCGATCGAGATCTCCGATGAGGTCGTCGACGTGCTCGATCCCCACCGAAAGCCTGACCAAATCCTCAGGAACCTCGAGATCGGTACCCGCCACCGAGGTGTGCGTCATCGCAGCCGGTACTTCGATGAGCGACTCGACACCCCCGAGACTCTCGGCAAGAAAGAACAGCTCGGTCCGTTCGGTCATGGCGTGCGCAGATTCGACGCCGCCCTTTGGCCGCAACGAGATCATGGCGCCAAACCGGTCCATCTGGCCGTGGGCGATCTCATGGTCGGGGTGATCGGCCAAGCCCGGATAGATGACATCTTCTACGCGATCATCTGATGCCAACCACTCGGCTATCGCCATCGCGTTGTCGCAGTGCCGATCCATCCGCACCCCAAGAGTCTTTAGACCCCGCAAGGTCAGAAAGGCGTCGAACGGGCCCGGGACCGGACCAGCTGCGTTCTGGAGAAAGCGGAGACGTTCCAACATTTCGGCGTCTCTGGTCACCAACGCCCCACCCACGACATCACTGTGGCCCCCCAGATATTTGGTGGTCGAGTGCAGGACCACATCCGCGCCGTGGTCGAGCGGGCGTTGCAGATAAGGCGTCGCAAAGGTGTTGTCGACGCAAAAGATCGCCCCGGCATCGGCGGCGATCTGTGCCTCGGCTGCGATGTCGGCGACCCGCAACATCGGATTGGTGGGTGTCTCCAACCACACGAGTTTCGTGTTGGGTCGCACCGCATCGCGGACCGCATCGAGGTCGGTTGGATCAGCAACGCTCCACTCGAATCCCTGGCGACCGAGCACCTGAGTAAAGAATCGAAAGGTCCCCCCGTAGGCATCGTTGGGAAGAAGAATGTGATCGCCGGCATCCAGCAGGTATCCCATTAACGAGGCCGCAGCCATGCCGGAGGCTGTTGCCACCGATCCACCGCCGGACCCATCGGCTACACCTTCGAGCGAGGCAAGCGCATCCTGTAGTGCAGTCCGAGTCGGGTTATCGGTCCTGGAGTACTCGTAGCCGGCATGCTTGCCGGGGGCATCCTGGACGTAAGTCGACGTCGCATATATCGGAACCACCACAGCTCCCGTGGTCGGATCGGGGTCCTGGCCGGCGTGAATCGCTCTCGTCTCGAATTTCATGTGCCCTCCAGTAGTCCCTGTTCGGCCATCCACTCATCATTGAAGATCCGTGATAGGTAGTTGCGGCCACCGTCGGGAAGAATCACGACGACGAGCTCCATTGGGTACTTCTCCGCGGCCCGGATCGCCCCCACGACGGCCATCCCACACGAACCACCAACGAGGATCCCCTCGTCGCTCACCAGCCGGCGGGTCATGGCAAACGCCTCCGCATCGGTCACCACCTCATATTCGTCCACAACCGAAGGGTCGAAAGTGTCTGGCCAGAAGTCCTCCCCGACCCCCTCGATGAGGTAGGTGGTCACGTCTTCGGGGGAGGCGGCGGTGTAGATCGACCCCTGCGGATCAACGCCGACGACGCGAATCGCAGGGTTCTGCTCCTTGAGATAGCGAGCCACCCCCGTGATGGTCCCGCCGGTGCCGACGCCGACAACCAACACTCCCACCTGGCCGTCGGTCTGTCGCCAGATTTCCGGTCCGGTTGACTGGTAATGAGCCGCCGGGTTGGCGGGATTGGCGTATTGGTCGGGCCTGAAGTGGCCGGGGCGAGCCGCCAACTCGGCAGCCACCGAGTAATACGACGTCGGATCGTCAGGTTCAACATCGGTCGGGCAAACGACGACCTCGGCACCGTATGCCCGCAGTAGATCCTGCTTTTCGACGGATTGCTTGTCCGCCATCACCGCGATCAGTCGGTAGCCCTTGATGGCGGCAACCATTGCCAGGCCGACTCCGGTGTTCCCGCTGGTCGGTTCAACGATGGTGTCACCGGGTGACAGCAGGCCGTCGCGCTCAGCTTGTTCCACCATCCCGAGGGCGATTCGATCCTTTATCGACCCGCCCGGGTTCATCGATTCGATCTTGGCGACGAGGTTCTCGCCCGGGTGGAGTCTGGACAGCCGGACGAGAGGCGTCTCGCCAATGGCGGCAACGATGTCGGGCTGGATGTCCATAACGGCCGAGGTTAGGTGTCGTCTACGGGGAGAAGCGTTTGAGGCGCACCGAGTTGGTCACCACCGAGACCGACGACAGCGCCATCGCTCCGGCGGCAAACATCGGGTTCAGGAAACCCAGCGCCGCCAGCGGAATGGCAGCCGTGTTGTAACCGAATGCCCAAAACAGGTTCTGGATGATGGTTCTGAAGGTGGCTCGTGCGAGTGAAAGGGCAGTGACGGCCAACATCGGGTCGCCACTCATGAGGACCACATCACCGGCTTCGATGGCGACATCCGTCCCGGATCCGACCGCCATTCCCAGATCCGCCCTGGTGAGAGCAGGAGCGTCGTTGATCCCGTCGCCGACAAACCCCACCGATCTTCCCTCGTTGTGGAGCCTCTTGATTTCCTCGGCCTTGTCGGCAGGCATGACTTCGGCAATGACACGGTCTATCCCGACCTGAGCAGCGATCGTCTCGGCGGTGCGCTGGTTATCACCGGTGAGCATCGTCACCTCAACACCCTGGTCGTGGAGCGCGACAACGGCTTCGGCGGCGGTGGCGCGCAACGTATCTGCGACGCCGAGTGTCCCGCGCACTTCGCCATCCCAGCCCACCAGGAAGGCCGTATGACCGGACAGCTCGATGACCTCCATTGCCTCGAGGTATCGATCGGGAATCCGAAGCCCCCGGTCGGCCATCAGCTTCGACTTCCCGACGATGACCTCGACACCATCGACTGTCCCGACCACGCCCTGTCCACCCAGAGCTTCGAAGTTGGTCGGTGTCTCCAGGTCGGTGTCTCGCTCCTCGGCACCGAGGGCTACAGCCTTTCCGATCGGATGCTCGCTAGCCGCCTCGACCGACCCGGCAAGGAACAACAGCCGACCTTCGTCTTCCTCGGTAACAATGTCGGTCAGTGTCATGGCACCACGCGTCAGCGTCCCGGTCTTGTCGAACACGACGGTGTCGACGGCCTTGGCACGCTCGAAGACTTCGGCGTTCTTGAAGAGAACTCCCAGTTCGGCGCCCCTTCCCGACCCGACCATGATTGCGGTCGGTGTCGCCAGGCCCATCGCACATGGGCAAGCAATGATCAGAACGGCAACAGCATTGGTAAGCGCCTCGCTGACCACGCCGTTGACCGCAAGCCAGGCGCCAAAGACAACAAGAGCGACCACGATGACAACCGGGACGAACACCGAGCTCACCTGGTCTGCGAGCTTCTGCACCGGCGCTTTGGTCGCCTGTGCCTCCTCGACCAAGCGCACGATCTGAGACAAGGCGGTCTCTTTGCCGATCCTGGTTGCCTTAAATTCCAGACGACCATGTTGGTTCACGGTCGCCCCAAATACGTCGTCCCCCACCGACTTGCCGACAGGCGCGGATTCACCAGTCAGCATCGACTCATCAATGCTCGATCCTCCTGCAACCACCACGCCATCAGTGGCGATCTTCTCACCGGGGGCGACGATCACAACATCTCCAACTCGGAGGTCCTCAGCAGCGATCATCTCCTCGATCCCATCGCGCACCACTCGAGCCTGTTTTGCGCCTATCTCGAGAAGCTTGGTGATCGCGTTTGACGCCTGCCCCTTCGCTCGAGCCTCGAAGAAACGACCGAGAAGAATCAACGTGATGATGATGGCGGCGGTCTCGAAAAAGAGGGCTTCGTTGATGGACATCGCATAGAACGAGAAACTCCACGCCGATACCGTTCCAACCGATACCAGGGTGTCCATGGCCGGACTCAGGCTCTTGATCTGTTTGAAGGTGGCCTTGTGGAATTGGGCACCAAACCCGAACAGCACAACTGTGGTCAGAACCGCCTGAACGATTTCTGACCACCGTGCATCCGGACCGAACTGGGCGAGCACCAGCACCGGAATCGTGAGAGCAGCGGCACCCAAGAAGCTGCGTCTCTGGTAGCGGACCTCTTCGGCGTACCGCTCGGTGACCGAGGTGCGCTCCTCCCCTTCACGAACCTCTTCGATCGAGTATCCGATCTTGGCCACCGCGGCCCGAAGGGCCTCGATGTCAACGTCGGCTCCGACCTCTGCTCTTGCTTCATGACCGGCGTAGTTGACAATCGCAGCTCCGACACCCTCTTGCTTGCCCAGGACACGCTCGATCCTGAGAGCACAGGAGGCACAGGTCATTCCTTCGACATCAAAAGTGACTGTTTCGAGCGACGCTTGACTCATCCTGGTGTCCTGACGTGCTGGGTCCCGGCGGAGCTATTCGGCTACGTCGTAGCCCTGCTCTTCGATGGCGGTGACGATCGCCGCAAAGGTGGTGTCGGTGCCGTCGTAGTCCACCGCAACCGTTCGATCGTCGATTGCTACCTCGACGAACTCGACCCCATCGACGGGGCTGACAGCGCCTTCAATGGAGCTCTTGCAATGCCCGCACGAGATGTCGGGTACCGAGAGGGTTCTACTGGTCATGGCCTACTCCTGGTCGATCGTTCAAAGCGACTCTACACCTTCCAGTCGCCTGGAAGGTCAACCCCTTATCCTTCCAAAAGTTCCACGACGGACAGGGGCCCTAATGCGTGGGATCCAAGAAGATGCCCTCGGCTTCCTGGATCGAACGCACATAGGCGACGATCTTGGAGACATCGTCGCGACTCAGTCCATCAACGGGCACCATTGGACCGAAATTCCAGTGATGCGGTTGGACACCAGCGACTACTGCGCGCTGGAAGGACTCGTCGCCGTGGTGATTGGGCGCGTAGGTCGGCACCAAGAACGGTGGCCCGGTCCCGCTCCCTTCGAGATCCACACCGTGGCAGACGGCGCAAGACTCGATGTACAACTCCTCGCCGGCTGCCACCAGGGCAGGGTCTCGTTCGACAGGAGCCGGCTTCTCCTCGGCCATCGCAAGCACCACCAAGGTGCCTACGACCAGGGTCACGATGCTCACCACCCACAGCGCGCTTCCGAAGCGGCGGGTTCTCGGCTCTGACCGCTGGCCGGCCTGTTTCGTGGGGCGATCGGGCCGTGCGGTCCGCCGTTGTTTGTTGGGTCGACTCATCTACTCGTTCCTGCTGATACCCCGAAGGTACAGGTTCTAGTCGCTGGAAGGTCAAGGCATGTATCCTGCGCTCCATGAACATCGGAGAACTCGGCCGTCTCACCGGCGTGTCGACCAAGGCGATTCGCTACTACGAGGAGATCGGGGTGCTGAAGACGCCCGAACGCTCCCCCAACGGGTACAGAACTTACGGACCCGAGACGGTCGACAGACTCAGATTCGTCAAGGATGCCCAGCTGACCGGTCTGACCCTTGGCGAGATAACCACGATCCTCGATCAGCGAGGCCGCGGCGAGTCAACCTGTGAGCACGTCATAGGACTCCTCGAGCATCATCTCCTTGAGCTCGACGCACGCATCGAGACGCTCGAGAAGACTCGGAGCAAGTTACGAGTAATTGCCAAGCGTTCCCGAGAGCTCGATCCCTCCGACTGCGTTGATCCGAACCGATGCCAGATGATCGCCCCGTTGACCGAGTTCGAGCAGACGGATCAAGCGGCTCTGAAGAACCAACCGAGAGAACACGCCCACTCCCACTAGGCGGCCGTCCCCTTGGAGAGTGGTTTCCGACCCTGGCGGCCGCGTCGGACCTCGCACGCGTTCGAGGGGCCCGACCTGGGCCCCTCGATTCGCAGTCGATAGGTGAATCTAGAAATCGATGTCGACGAACATTCCCGCTTCGTAGTGCCCCGGAATGAGACAGGCCACCTGATCGATAGCGTCAGCATCTGCCGGGAGAGTCATCTCGACGGTCCTGGTTTCACCGGCCGCCACATTCACCAGAATGTCTGCGTCCTCATGATGACCTTCCTCAGCGGATTCTTCGCCGTGACCTTCATGACCTGAGGCAACGTGCTCTTCGGCTTTGTGCGCCGTAGTGAGCCTGACTTCGTGCATGAGCAGGCCTGAACTGTTATCGAGCACGAGCTCGACCGTTGCGCCCGGAGTCAGCTCGCCATCGGTGATCTCAAACCCGAACTCGGTGAGCACCATGGTGACCGTCAAGGTCACCGGGCCCGAAGCTTCCGGAATGTTGTCGAGGCTCATGCCCTCCATCATCTCGTGATCTTCGACCTCGGCGTCCATGTCACCCATGGCGTCCTCCTCATGGGCCTCTTCCTCCTCATGAGCCTCTTCCTCCTCATGGGCCTCGTCGTCGTCGTGAGTCGCCTCACCGGTCTCATGAGCGCCGTCTTCGACGACCGCTGTTGTGGTGGCAGCGGTCTCACCACTGTCGCCAGAACAGGCAGCGACAACCAGCATCAGACTGAAGAACAGGGCCAGAATTCTGTATCTACGCATTCTTGGGATCTCCTCGATGAAGGGTCGACGAGGTGGTCGCGACCCTGGGTGTGGCAGCTATGCGGCTGCGGTTTCTCATGTGAAGAACGTATGCGAGGAAACGCTTCCTGCCTATTCGCCCGTGTGGCCAACAGGCATCCCCCATTTGGGTGAGGGTCGCGTGGGTCCTACGACCCTGGGTGCGGTACTACTCGATAATGCCCAACCGGAGGCCGACGGCAACGGCTTCGGCACGGCTGTGTACTTCGAGGCGTTCGAAGATCGACTTCAGATAGGTCTTGACTGTCGCCTCGGAGATGCCAAGCGCGTTGGCTATCTGCTTGTTCTCTTCGCCTTGAGCGACTCGCGACAGGACCTGATGTTCCCGATTGCTGAGCCTCGGACTGGTGGCATCGCCCGAGGTGGCGCTCTCGAGGATGACCCCGGTCAGCTCGCCCTGAATGTACGAGCCGCCTTCGGCGACGATGCCGATGGCACGCACCAATTCATCCTTTCCAGCACTCTTGAGCAGATACCCGTTGGCCCCGAGTTCGACGGCCCTCTTCACATAGACGGCCTTGTCGTGCATCGAAAGAACGATAACCCCCAGGGATGGTGTGGTCTTTCGCAAAGCTTCCAGAGCCTCGAGGCCTCCCATTTCAGGCATATTCACGTCGAGCAGCACTATGTCGGTCTCTGTCGTCGCCAAAAGTTCGAGCAGTTCGACGCCAGTCGACGCCTCCCCCACGACTTCAATGTCGTTCTCGTCGGACAGCATCCACTTCAATCCATCGCGCACCGTCCAGTGATCGTCGGCAATCACGATCCTCACGGATTCGCCTCCTCGGCAAACGTCACCCAAGCCCTGAGAAGTGTCCCTCCACCGCGCCGCCGACGGACCCAGAGACCTCCGCCCAGCGCGTCGAGACGCTCGCGGGAGGTAGCGAGGCCGATCCCCTCGCTGGCATCGACTCCGACGCCATCGTCGGCTACCTCAAGCGTGGCTCGCGTCGCGTCGGACCACAGCCGCACCGCGATCGAGGAGGCACGGGCGTGTTTGCGGGCGTTGATCAAACCTTCTTCGGCAGCTGCAAATAGCGCCGAGCTGGGAATAGGACCGGGCGACCGCGCCAGATCGATATCGAGGCTCACGGCGAGATCGGTCTCCGCGCGAGTTGTGTCGATCAGCTCGGTGAGTGCCGGACGTAGACCGACGTCCTCGACCTCGTTGCGGTGCAGCAGCCGCAGCTCGGATCGTAAATTGCTGTCGATTTCCCGCACCATCTCGGCCGCGAGTGTTAGCTCTCCACTGATAAGGGCGGGGTCGTCGACCTTGGCCTGACTACCTTCCAAGCGATAGAGCAGCCGGTACAGCGTTTGCCCAACATCATCGTGCAGCGCACCGACGATCCGCTTGCGCTCCTCGTCTCTCGCCCGCAGGACCTGGCCGAGCAGATTCTCCGCGAGCCTGCGCCGTCGATTGGTGATCCGAGCCCCCGTAAGCGTGAGACTGGCCATAAAGATGCTGAGCACGCCGAGTCCGAGACCAATACTGATCCAGACGTTGCGTTGGATGTGACCAAGCGTCGTTTCCACGGCATCTGCTCGCTGTTCGACCTCCAGCGCACCCAAAACGGTGCCCGAAGAGTCTTCAATGGGGATGTAGAACTCAATCAGCCTGCCCAGATCTCGCTCCAACTCGTGGGCCGGATCTGAAAGGTCGGACAGGTTGAACGAAGGGTTGCCTTCTAGAGCCTCTCGAGCCGGCTCTGTCAACTCGAACTGTTGACCTATCAGGTCGGTGGCATCCGAGTAAACGATCACTCCTTCGGTGTTCCATACCTTTACCCGCACGGTCTCGCCGCCGAGCAGGCGAAGCCTCACCTCTTCGTCGAATTGGGCGTACAGGACGGGGTCGGCCGCCTCGTCGGGTAGAAGACCTTCACCGATCAGTTCGCTGGCCGTATTTGCCATGATGTCCATCTGGGCATCCAGCAAATGGCGTCTAGCCGAAGCCGGGATCGAGAAGCCCAATCCGATTGCAACCACCACCGAGGCCAGGATTCCCAACAGGGCGGCCTTCCCGACCCAGCCCATCTCTCGCCACTCTGCAACCTGAGTTCGAATCAGGCCTCGTCGACTGTGCGCCTCCTCCATCATCCAAATGTAACGATGGTCGGAGCGGCATGCTCGGCTGAGGAGCGATACTGGCTCGGTGGAGCGCCTACGACAACAGAGCGTCTTGATGTGGACCATTGCGTTCGTAGCGGTTTGGCTGGTGGCCGCGACGACGACCGTCGGGATTCTGTGGGTGCTCGACACCGACGCCCCTTCGAGTGCAACACCGCTCGAATGCGGCCGTCAGCTGAGTTCAGTCTCCGGTGAACGACTCACCTTGCGATCTGTTCGGGTGGTCTTCGCTCTCGACGAAGAGTGGCGGGAGCTGTTCGGCGGTGATTCCGAAGCCGTGGCTCGTTCTCTCGTTTCAGACGTCTCCGGGTTGTACCGAGACATTGGTCTGCACTTCCTGCCGGTGCGGATCGTCGACTGGTCGTCCCCTAACCAACTCGAATCGGCCGAGCATCTTGTGGCGAACCTGAGCGAGACCATGCACCTCAACAGCAGCGACGTCGTCTTCGGCCTCACCGGACAGCATCTACCCCGGGTCGATGGTTTCGCCCGCGTCGGTGGGCAGGTGGCGGTTGTCGGCCATCACCCCGCCCGACCGGAACGTGATGTGTTTGTCTTGGCACACGAAGTCGGCCACCTGTTCGGCGCTCACCATGGGTGTGACATTCCCGGACTGGCCGGGGTAATGGCCGACAGTGGCTTCGAGGATCCCCTCGTGGTGTGCCCCTGTACGCGGGCGATACTGGAAGCCAATGTCGCACGGTTCCACGAAGAATGAGGTTCAGAATGAGAGTCGGTTCCACGGGTCCTCGCCGGAGGGTCGGCATCGTTCTCATCGCGGCGGTGCTCGGAACGGCGATACCGTCGATCCTTCTCATCCGTGGGGTCGCCGGTGCGGTCGACGACGAAGTCGCGGACAGTCGACTCCAACTGACACAGTTGATGGCGGCTCAGGGCGATCGCCTACTCACCGAGGCGTTTTTCGAGATCGACCTGATGGCAACCGGATTCGGCAGAGGCACCGATGGCGAGTTCCTCACCGTAGACACCTCGGACGAACGGGTTCACTTCGGGCGGTCCGCCGTCTTCAACGCCGGCGTGGTGTTGCTGGACGGAGAAGGTGGGGTCATCTTCGCCGAGCCGAATCACACCTTCGAGGCTTCGCTCGATGCCGACGCCTTGGTGGCCCTCACCGCCGCAGCAGAATCGGCCGATCGACAAGTATCTCTCCCATATCTGTCATCGGCAACGGGCCACGTCGTGGCCGCGCTGAGTCTCCCGGTCTTCGGTTCCGACGGCGCCAGAACCGGAACGGTCATCGGGATCGTGGATCTCACCGATCCATTCATCACCGACCTGATACAGCCTGCCCGCAGGCTGGGAAATACCGGTCATGCAGACCTTGTGGACGAGCGGGGCATGGTGCTCGCTTCGACCAACCCCTCACACATTCTCACCACCGGCGACCACCCGGAGTTCTACGTCGACATGGCCGAGTTGGGGCAGGCGGCGATACTGAGCGTGGACCACTCCCCCGATCCCGGCGAGCTCGATCAGTCCGCAACCCATGTGATGGCATACGCCCCTTTGCGGGAAGCTCCTTGGGGCGTGGCCATGGGAGCCAGCGACACCGATACGTTCGTTCGGGCCGACCAGCTGCGACGTCGGCTGATCGTCTTCGGTCTCGCCTCGGCTGTGACGATGCTCCTAGGCATTTGGCTAGCCGTTCGCCTTATACCCGAAGCAACCAACGCTGAGGAGCGACCAGCCGAGGCCCTGGGTTGATCGCGACCTCATCAACTCACGGCCGCTGGTTCGTCGTCGCCCCTATGCGTTGACGATCAGGATGAACTGGCCGCTGGGGTGGACCGTGCAAAGTCCTTCGAACTCGCCTGCGGTCGAGAAGCGCTGAGTAAGCGTCTCCCCGGCACCCACGAAGAACGGCCCCACCAAATGGTCTCTTTCGTCCTCATTGACGATTCGGAGGACCTCGCCGACCGCCACCTCGAGTTCAGCAGGCAGAATCTCAATGAATTCCCCGGCGTCGTACCGCTCGCCGGTTCCGGCGGGTATCAGGTAGTCGTAATCGAAGTTGGTTGCAGCAGGGTCCTCTACGACCAACGGTCCGGCCCTGTCGTCCGACGAGCAACCGACCGCGAACAGAGCCAAGGCGATGGCAATGGCCCCCAACCGAATCTTCCACGATCTATCCATTCAAAGACTCCTCGTCGAGCAGCACCCTCAGGTCGGCTGCAATGTCCTCAGATTCGATCCCGAACGGCCAAGTGAGCCTGATCATTCCCTGGTCGTCTATCGCGTACAAGAAACCGGTGTGGACCACGTCGACCCAGCCATCGTCTTGGATCGTCACCGAGTATTGCACTCCAAAAGGCTCGGCCGCAGCCGCCAGAACGTCTGCATCTTCGGTGCGAACAGCGACACCGTCGGCAACAAAAGCTTGCACATACACCGGTAGTACCTCGACGGTATCCCGATCGGGATCAACCGTGACCATGGCGACATCGACCAATTCCGCCTGATCACCGATCTCGCGCAATGCCTTGCGGACCTCGGCCAAAGTGGTGGGGCAAACGTCGGGGCAAGCGGTGTAGCCCCAATAGACGATCAAGACCCCACCAGGTTCGGCGACGAACGCCATGTCGACACCGTTGGTGATATCGGGAAGCACGATCTCGCTGACATCCGGGGCGGGCGTCCTCACAATCCCCGCCGGGACGTATTCCGCACCACTGCCGCATGCCGATGCGAAGAGGCCCGCCGCCAAAACGAGTGCCAGGATGGATCGCAGCCCGGGCCTCAATCGATTATGACTGCTCATTCGACGCATCCTGCCCCGGAGTTGACCGGTCGACTAGAGCCATTCGTCCCCCCAACAACGGCATGTCGGCGGGAACTTCGACCTGATCTGCGAATTGTTGCCAAGGCAGCTCACGGTCCGAAACGAGGGCGAAGCCAGCAAGACCGTTGTGCTCGCCCCTCCACCTCATCCCGGTACGCTATCGGCCGTCCCCGACTGTGC
>CAXMOL010000110.1:0-2865 GCA_964194935.1 uncultured Kiloniellaceae bacterium | reverse complement strand
GGGACCAGGCCCGAACCCCAGCGACCGACGTGACCGGTGAGCAGGGAGAGGTTGATGAGCGAAAGGACGTTTTCGGTGCCGGTGTGGTGCTCGGTGATACCGAGCGTCCAGCACACTTGGGCAGTGGGCGCTGTGGCATACGCATGAGCGAGGTCACGTATGGCCGGCGCAGGTATCCCGGTGGCTTCGGCGCCGCGCTCCAAGCTCCAGGGCTCGACTGCCGCCGCAAACTCTTCGAAGCCGGTCGTCGCTCTGGCGATGAATTCCTTGTTGGTGAGATCGGCACGGATTATCTCGTTGGCCACCGTATTCGCCAGCGCGATATCAGATCCCACATCGATGCCGAGCCACACGTCGGCCCACTGCGCCGATTCCGACCGGCGCGGGTCGATCGTGTAGAGATTGGCACCGTTGTGTATCCCCTTGAGAAGGTGATGAAAGAAGATCGGGTGGGCGGCGCGAGCATTCGAACCCCACAACAGAATGAGGTCCGTTTCCTCGATCTCTTGGTAACTGCTGGTGCCTCCGCCTGCTCCGAATACGGTCGCCAGACCGACGACTGAAGGAGCGTGTCAGGTCCGGTTGCAGCTGTCGATGTTGTTGCTCGCTTGGACCGTTCGGGCAAACTTTTGTGCGAGATAGTTGGTTTCGTTTGTCGCCTTAGAGCAGCTGAACATTCCGAACGCATCGCCGCGGTGCTCGGCAAACCCGGTCGCAGCCCGATCGAGAGCTTCGGCCCAAGTGGCCTCGCGCAGACCGGCGCCATCGCGCACGAGCGGCTGGGTCAATCGCTGGTATCGCCTTCCCATGATCACCTCCCTTCCGTTTCGAGCGAGGCTAACCGGGGTTGGTCGGGGGAGCGAGAGCCCCTGCTGACTGCTCTAACCTTTGGCGCCGGAGGTTTGATGACTGCAACGTTGCTGACGGGAAAAGAACCAGCCGCCATCCTGCGCGCCGAGGTCGCCGGTCGCGTCGGAGCGCTAGCCGCTGAGGGCCTCAGCGTCGGATTGGCGACGCTGCTCGTGGGCGACGATGGGCCTTCGGGTGTCTACGTCGCTATGAAGCACAAGGCGGCGGTAACGGCCGGGATCAAGTCGATCGACCGCAGGCTCGACGCCGAAGCCACTCAGGATGAAGTCGATGCGGCGGTGGACGATCTCAACCGTGATCCTGCCGTCAGCGGATACATCGTGCAGTTGCCGCTGCCCGGACATCTGGATACCGACCGCACCATTCTGCGCATCGACCCGGACAAGGACGCCGATGGCCTACACGCTGTCAATCTTGGCCGAATGGTGCTGGGCCTACCGGCACCGCGTCCGGCAACACCGAGCGGCATTCTGCGGCTGCTGGATCACTACGAGATCGGGACCGCCGGCAGCCACGTGGTGATCGTCGGTCGCTCCGGTCTTGTCGGAAGGCCCCTTTCAGTGATGCTGAGCCAGAGGCCGTGGAATGCCACTGTCACCGTTGCCCATTCGGCCACTGCGGATCTTGCCGAATTGACCCGGTCGGCAGACATCCTGGTGGTGGCGGCAGGCAATCCTGGCCTCATCGGGTCCGAACATGTGGCTCCCGGCACCGTCGTTATTGACGTTGGGACCACCAAGACAGATGCAGGTTTGGTCGGTGATGTCGAATTCGACCAGGTATCAGAGATTGCTTCAGCGATCACCCCGGTTCCCGGTGGCATCGGTCCCATGACCATTGCCGGATTACTGGCGAACACGGTGATTCTGGCTGAGGCTTCAAGAGGGGAGCAGATGTGACGATTCCGAGCGATCTCGCCATTGCACGTGCCGCCACCGTGCGACCGATAGCCGAGGTGACCGACGAGTACGGACTCGAACCCGGCGAACTCATTCCATATGGTGCGACCAAGGCCAAAGTCCATTTGGACGTTCTAAAACGCGTTGCTGGCAATCCCATGGGCAAGTACGTCGATGTCACTGCGATTACGCCTACTCCTTTGGGTGAGGGAAAGACGACGACGACCGTGGGTCTCGTCCAAGGTCTCGGCAAGCTCGGCCACAAGTCCATCGCCAGTATCCGTCAGCCCAGCATGGGGCCAACCTTTGGGATAAAGGGCGGTGCTGCCGGTGGGGGCTACAGCCAGATCGTTCCGATGGACGAATTCAACCTGCACCTCACCGGTGACATTCATGCGATCTCTGTGGCACACAACCTGGTGGCGGCGGCCATCGACGCTCGCTGGTACCACGAAGGTCGGCTCACCGACGAAAAGCTGGAGGGCCTCGGGCTGCGCCGGTTGGCGATTGACCCGGACCGGATCAGTTGGCGCAGGGTGGTCGATGTCAACGATCGGGCCCTCCGTAATATCGTCATCGGTCTTGGGGGCTCGGCTGAAGGCCGGCCGCGTGAGAGTGGATATGACATCGCGGTTGCCAGCGAACTGATGGCCATACTCGCCCTCGTCGACGGCACCGATTACGCCTCGGCCTTGCGCAACCTTCGCCAACGGTGCGGTCGCGTGGTGATCGGTAGCTCGAAGTCCGGCGAACCGATCACTCTCGAGGACCTTGGCGTTGCCGGAGCGGTGACGGTCCTGCTGCGCGAGGCATTGCATCCAACCGTGATGCAGACGTTGGAAGGGCAGCTGGCCTTCGTGCACGCTGGACCCTTTGCCAACATTGCGCACGGGAACTCCTCGATTCTGTCCGACCGGGTGGCGCTGCAGATGGGTGACTACGTGGTGACGGAGTCTGGTTTTGGCGCCGACATGGGGATGGAAAAGTTCTTCGACATCAAGTGTCGGGTGTCTGGCTTGAAACCCGACTGCGTCGTATTGGTGGCAACGATCCGAGCCCTCAAGACCCATGGCGGCGGGCCCAACGTCGTTGCCGG
>CAXMOL010000109.1:0-8525 GCA_964194935.1 uncultured Kiloniellaceae bacterium | reverse complement strand
TTGCTGCAGAAGAGCAGCTAACCGACACGAAGACGGGCAGAAGCGGTCCGCCATCGGGTGGGCCGCTTTTGCGTGCTCCACCTCTGGCGTATCGTCCACTGCAATGGACCGCAAACGTATCGACGCATCACTGATCATCGCCGGCGGAGTGGGTCTCATCACCGGTTCGTTTTTGGCCTGGGCAGTGTTGCTCGGACAGAACGTCAGCGGCATCGATGGTCGCGATGGTTGGATGACCGTGACCGGAGCCGTCGTGGTCACGGCATTTGCGGTGCGGCTGCTACTCGGCGACACGACTCTTCCCAATTGGTTTGCTTGGGCCGGACTATTCGTGGCAATTGGAGTCGCCGGAATCAACCTGATCGACATCATGAGCACTGGCGGCGACGACGTGAGCCTCGGAACCGGAATGCGACTCATGGTGCTGAGCGGGTTTGTGGCCTTTGTCGGTCTGCTGGATTACTCCCGGTCGGTGGCGCGGGAAAACTCCAGAACGAAATGACCCGATTCGGACCGATCCCCAGCCACAACAAGGCCTCTTTCGGCAAATCGTTTCAGCTCGCCGGCTGAGACCGCCCAGGGAGGGCCATTCGGAACGGTGCTATCCGGGCGGGCCAACGCCACGATCAGCACAACCCCGTCCGGGACAACAAGCGACGCCACGCCGTCGATCGACTGCTCACGCAATCGGGGCGGCAAGGATTGAATCGT
The DNA here is from genome assembly GCA_964194935.1 of uncultured Kiloniellaceae bacterium. Taxonomy (GTDB): domain Bacteria; phylum Actinomycetota; class Acidimicrobiia; order Spongiisociales; family UBA11373; genus JACZWZ01. The sequence goes on along the minus strand of CAXMOL010000109.1, from coordinate 7,814 downwards.
TCGCACCTCGACGACGAGATCGAATCGGCCAACGAGATCGGCATCGAGATCGAGCAGATCGGCGACTCGGTAGTCGACCGCCGAGTCGGGGAAACGGTCGCGGCACCATTCCACCGCATGTCGTGACACATCGAATGCAGTCGTCGTGTACCCGGCAGCAGCGATTACCTCGGCGTCATCGCCCAAACCGCAACCGACAACCACTGCATTACCGGGACCCGGATTCGCCGATGCGTAGTCCGTCACCCAGCCACATGAGTGAAGATTCGCCCAGGGGACTGCGTCGGCCCGGCGATCGGCCGCCTCATAGACGGGGTCGAACCAGGACACTGAGGAGTCGAGAGGTATATCGGTGGACATCTGAGGCCGTATATACTCGCGCAGCCCTTGGGCTGCAGCTCGGAGGGGGTGAGTATCCTCAACCGACACTCGCCCCCATCGTCCAGCGGCCTAGGACGTCGGCCTTTCAAGCCGGTAACACGGGTTCGAATCCCGTTGGGGGCGCACATAGATCGTGGGGGCGTGGTGAAGTCTGGAGTTCACGCCGGCCTGTCAAGCCGGAGATCGCGAGTTCAAATCTCGTCGTCCCCGCCACGAGGCTCCAACCGGGGCTTCCCGGTCAGGTAGCTCAGCTGGTAGAGCGCTGGTCTGAAAAACCAGAGGTCGGCGGTTCGAGACCGCCCCTGACCACACACACTGTGAGAGCAGGCTCCCACGCCAGAGCCAGCCGCCGAAGTCATGCCCGCCTTTACCCGCTCAAGCGGAATCTGCGGGTCCGTCCTCTAGGTCTCGCCCAAAAGTGGGGATCCACTCTTGGTCGACCTCTGTGCTGACCCGTCGATCGCCCTGAGCGTCAGCCCGTCGCTCGGGCTCAACGTCGGCCCGTCGATCGGCCTCAACGTCGGCCCGTAGATCGGCCTGAGCGTCGGTCCGTCGATCGGCGCCAGAGTTGACCCGCCGGTTGGCCCTTCGCTGCACCTCCCCGACCAGCCGAGACGGGATTCCGCCTTCCTTCTGGTGGCGTCGGACAGATTCGTGACGTGACTCGAGGTCATCTTTGGCCGGAACGGTCCAATCCGCCGACCAGGGGTCAGGCGGGACCAATTCGCTCGAGTCGATGTCCGAATCTGTGGACGCGTTTGACGTCATGTCCCTTCATCGGTCGTTTCGTCGCAATTGTGAAGAAGAAATGCGGCTCTCCGGTTCCAGTGGAGACTCGTCTGTGGAGGACGCCGCTACGGCTTGGCAGCGGTAGCTAGCCGCCAAACGCGGTCTGAAGTGCATCCCAGGTCGTCTGGTTGACGATCCCGGTTGCATCGAGATTGCTCACAGCCTGAAATCTGAGGACTGCGTCGCGCGTCATCGGACCGAATGTCCAGTCGATCGGGCCCGGGTCATATCCAATAGCCTCGAGAAGGGTCTGCAGATCGGCAACATCCGGCCCTCGGGTCGCGTAAGTCACCACGACCGCAGACGACTCACCGGCCCCCCTGACAGTTGCGACGACAGGGGTAATGACCAGCGCGTCCCAGGTCCTTTGATCGACGGTGCCGGTGGCAGGCAGGCCCGTCACCATCTGGAAATGCCGAACCGCACCGAATGTAAGAGGGCCGAAGGTGCCGTCGGTTCCTCCCGGATCGTGACCCGCGTTAGCCAACATCGCCTGGAGTTCGGCTACCACCGGATCGTGACTCCCGTAGTCCAGGACAGCACCCGGTGCCGAAACCACCAGCTCGGATGACGGCGACGCCGATGCAAGCGCCTGTCTGGTCGCCGGCCCAACCTTGCCATTTACCGGCAGCCCGCTGGCAGATTGAAACGCGGCGACGGCAGTCGCCGTCATCCTGCCAAAGATCCCGTCCGACGGGCCAGGGTCGAATCCAACAGATTGCAAGGTCATTTGGGCGTCGGAGACAACGCTGCCTCTGGAGCCGAATCTCAAAGTGTCGTCTTGCTCTGCGGCGGCAGTAGCGGAGGTTCGATTTGCCCCACCGGTCACCGTGCATGAGTTCCCACAGGCGGCCAGCAACGCGTTGTATGGGTTGACGATCACGCCGTCGGCGTCGAAGAGTTCGAAGTGAAGATGAGGAGGTGTGTCTTCGGCGTTGCCGGAGTCCCCCACCCAGCCGATGTGCTGGCCCGCCTCGACCCGCACCCCGGGAACTATCCCCTCGGCGATTCCCCACACCAGACCGTCGTCGGTTCCAGGTGTGTCGTTGTTCAAGTGCAGGTACCAGGACTCCCAGCCGTCATCGTGGAGGATGGCGATCGAGCAGCATCGATGGGGATTGAGGCTCGCCGGGTCGCGGGACCAATTCACGTAGTGGACGGTGCCCGAGGCAGCAGCCAGCACCGGGGTCATCTTGGGAGCCATCAGGTCCTGGGCGTGGTGGTCGCCGGTGCTGCGGGTGCCGTAGAACGTGTCACTCAGGTTCACCGGCCCGTCGACCGGAAAGACCAGCGGATAGTCCGCCTGCTCTCCATATTCAAAGGCGCGCTGAGCAAGAGCCAGGGAGGCCGACAACACCATGAACGCCATCGCCATCGCAACAACAGATCCGACTCGACGCGCAGCAAGCACCTTGATTCCCAACATCGCTCACCACAGCATCGACACGTCCGATATGCGACTTGACCGACACGTGGAGGAGGTCCAGTAGCAACCATCGGCTGCAGCGCAGCCTCGACAGTTCCGACGCGATAGCCCGGCCAATCAGGAGTCGACAGTGCCCCCGGCAAATACCGGTCCCACTACTTCATCGAGTCTCTCTATCAACGCCGAATCGTTCGCCATGTACTGGATGATCAAACGATCCCATTGCCAGTACCGCGGCGTCCCGTCCACTTCGTAAGGGCCGTGGGCGATCGTGTAGCCATCGCGTGATATCGCGGCCGCGGCGCGATCTGCCGCCCCGACGGCGCCAAAGTCGAACACCGTCAAGACGCTGCCCGAGGCGGTAACGCTATAGGTGGCATGGGCCATGCCGAGAGTGAGCGTAAACGGCGACAGGACGGGGATGCCCTCCGGATCCCCAACCGTTATCTGGTTCGTCGGCAGAGCGGCAAGAAAGTCACCCAGAGAGCGCGACGCACCGATGCCGGTGCGGTTCGAAGGATCGAGCGGCATGACGTCGAAGATCGCCCATGCGATCTCCTCCACCTTCTCAATCGACAGCGTGGTGAGAGAGAACGTCGCCACCGTCACCACCTTCACTCCGTCGAACAGGTGAACCACCCTGGTGCGCTCATCGGCCATTTCATCCGCTGCGGAAACCTGCACAACACCGGCCTGGTGCGCCTCCCCGCCGAACGGCAGGCCGACCAGCGCCCCTTCTCCGGGCCACTCCTGGAGGGCCACGACCATCAATCCGATCCCATTCGTCCATGCGACCCTCTCGAAGGCCAGATCGTTGACACGCTCCGCGGCGCAGCCGGCATACAGCAACGAAGTCAGTAGGTCCGGCGGGACCTCTTCCATGGCGAGTTTCAGCCGGGGGGGCATCTCAGCTGGAATCGCGCCGTCTTGCACTGCTTGATAAAGGACGGCCCGAGAAGATGTGTCTATCTCGGCGCAGTCGGCTGGCGTCGTTGATGCAGCCATCGTTGTGAGAGCAGAGGTGGTTGCAGTTTCAGCACTCTCGCCGCAGGCGGCCAACGAGACCATCAGCGCGATGAACGGCAACAGGCGCAACTTGATCGGTGATCCCGAACCGACGCCGTCAGACGGATATCTGTTGAACATGGTCTTCGGAATCGAGGTCATCGTTACGGATCTGCCGGTCGACGAACGGACCGAACGTCTGGCTAGTTGGCATAAGCAAGGGCGTGGGCATGGGCCCAACGCGAAGCTGCACTTGCGTAATGCTCGCCGGCCTCCGCAAAATCCCCACGGGCCAGAGCCTCAATCGACGCCGCAATCTCGGCGGCCGACTCATCGAGCACCAGGTCCGTCTCATGGAACAGATCGACAACTCCGCCGTAATCGAGCTCGATAAGGCCGTCGCGAGGGAACTCCTCCAGCCAACGAACGACGTCACCAACCTGCTCGACGATTGCATCGTCAAACCCAGCATCCTCGAGCACCTGCACCGACCTCCGGACTCGCTCCAGTCCCGTCGCCAGTGCGGTCCGGTAGCGGACGACCATGCGTCCGTCTTCCTCGGCGATCACTCGCTCATCTTGTGCGAACAGAGCAAACCACCGGAGCGGGACTGCAAAGGGTGAGGTCAAGATATGGCTCCTCACGCCGGGGAATCGGTCGTGGAGTCGATCTAGTTCGGCAGCGGCGCGGTCGACGACCGCTTCAGGGACCAAGGCAGCTACCGACGAGTCGAAGTAGGCGCTGCGAAACGCCATGAGGCCTTCGAGCATCCGCAGTCGCGGATTGCGTGGGCACACGTAGCGATGTCCGTCCTCGTCGAGGATGAAGGCGTCATCACGAGAGGATTCGGAGAACACACCGAACTCACCCTGGGTAAGCACTCGGGTCCCACCGCTGCGGTCGACGATGTGCTCGAGCACGGGGCCATCCGAGTCCGACACCGGCACATACACACGGAGAAAAGCTGTCTTCGCCATGAGTCGATGGTAACGATCATCCGTGGCCAGTCGCCCGGACCAATCAGGTTGATCACCGCTACAATTTCGATCAGCTTTCCCGCCAGGCTCTGAGAGGAGTAAGCCGTTGGGAGTATTCAGCGCTTTAGGTGACCGTGGTCACGAAGAGGTGGTTTACGGGTCCGATCCCGACTCCGGACTCCAAACCATCATCGCCATTCATTCAACGGCTCTGGGTCCCGCTCTCGGTGGGACCCGTTTCTATCCCTATGGCTCTGAGGCTGAGGCGCTCGAGGATGTTCTACGCCTCTCACAGGGAATGTCGCTCAAGGCGGCGGCCGCCGGACTCGACCTGGGTGGCGGCAAGGCAGTCATCATCGGCGACCACCGCAAGCTCAAGTCCGAGCGCCTGTGGCGCGCCTACGGACGGGTAGTCGACTCGCTCCGCGGCCGCTACATCACTTCAGAGGATGTTGGCACCGACGCCCAGGATATGGAGTTGATCCGACGTGAAACCCGCTGGGTGGTCGGAGTCCCGGTCGAAGAAGGCGGATCCGGCGACCCCTCTCCTGCAACGGCCCGCGGAATCCTGGCGGGTATCAGGGCCACAGCGCGCTTTGTCTGGGGCGATGAGGACATCAGCGGAAAACGAGTCGCGGTCCTGGGCGTGGGCAAGGTCGGGACCGATCTGGTACGACGGTTGCACGAGAACGGCTGCAAGATCACTGTGGCCGACATCTATCCGCCAGCACTGGAGCGGGTCCGCAACGAGTACGGCGTCGACGTCGTCGAACCCGATGAAATTTACGACGTCGAATGCGACATCTTCTCGCCGTGTTCGCTGGGTTCGGTATTCACCGAACAAACCATCCCTCGCTTAAAGACCCAGATGATCGTGGGATCCGCCAACAACCAGCTCGCTACGAATGACGACGGCGATCGTCTCGAGGCGCGCGACATCCTGTACGCCCCCGATTTCGTGGTAAACGCCGGCGGACTCATCAATGTCAACGAGGAGCTGCGCGGCTACACGACGGAGAAGGCGGCAGCGCACATCGACCGTATCTACGACAACACCTTGCAAGTGCTCGAGTCATCGCGCGAACGAGGTATGACGCCCAACAACACTGCAATCGAGTTGGCCGAGGAACGGATTCACGACATCGGTAACCTCCGGCTCTTCCGTCGCTCAGGCGACGACCGCAACTAGGAGGACACACCGTGGCGATTGGAATCGACCCTGTCGCCAACCACCTCGAGGTGGGGTTGACCGACGATGCGCTGCTGGGCATCTATCGCACCATGCTCCTGGCGCGGCGGATCGACGATCGGATGTGGGCGCTCAATCGACAAGGACGGGCACCCTTCGTCGTGTCATCTTCCGGACACGAAGCCATACAAACCGGCACCGCAACAGCCTTGACCAAGGGGCTCGACTGGGCGTTGCCGTATTACCGCGATCAAGCCGCCGCCCTGGAGTTGGGTATGACCGCGGAAGAGATATTTCTCGGGGTCTTCTCCAAAGCAGGTGATCCGAACTCGGGTGGTCGACAGATGCCAAACCACTGGTCGCAACCGGAGCTGCGGATCTTTAGTCACTCCTCGGTGATCGGTACCCAGTACCCCCACGCAGCGGGGATCGCCTACGAGATGAAACGGCGTGACGAGGGAGCCGTGACGATGGTGTGGGGCGGAGAGGGCTCAACGTCTGAAGGCGACTTCCACGAGGCGCTCAACTTCGCCGGAATCCAGAAACTGCCGCTTGTATTCGTGATCGAAAACAACCTGTACGCCATCTCGGTCCCAGCCGTGGACGAGGTGGCGGGGAACCTCACCGATCGGGCCGCCGGCTACGGGATGCATGCCGAGCGGATCGACGGCAACAACCTCCTCACGGTTTACGAAGCGGCCAGCCGAGCCGTCGAAATGGCTCGAAACGGCGAGGGCCCCTGCTTCATAGAAGCGATGACCTACCGGCACTACGCCCACACATCCGAAGACGACGACTCCTATCGACCGGCGGCCGAGATAGAAGAGTGGAAGAAACGGGATCCGATCGGAATCCTCAAGCAGTATCTGATCGAGAGCCGCCTGCTCGATCAGGCGACCGAGGCCCAGATGGAAGAAGAAGTCGTCGCCGAGATCGCCGCAGCCGTCAAGGCCGCCGACGCAGCCCCCCATCCCGAGGACCCAACGGCGTTCGTATACGCCCGACCGATCGAGAACACCGAGCCGGTTGTTGCGGTCGAGCAGAATCTCGACGGCGAAGAAATGAATATCGTCACCGCGGTCAACAAAACCCTGTTCGACATCATGGCGTTCTATCCGGAGGTGTCCATCTTCGGAGAGGACGTAGCAGACCCAAAGGGCGGGGTCTTCAAGGCTTCAGTGGGGCTCACCGACGCCTACGGCCGCGACCGCTCCTTCAACACTCCACTGGCGGAGTCATCAATCATCGGAGTCGCCGTCGGTATGGGCGGAGCCGGAGCAAAACCAATCGCCGAGATCCAGTTTGCCGATTACATCCATCCAGCCTTCAACCAGATTGTCTCCGAAGCCGCGCGCCTCCACTATCGGTCAGCCGGAGGCTGGAACTGTCCGATAGTGATTCGCACCCCGTACGGAGGCGGAATCCACGGTTCTCTGTATCACAGCCAATCGATCGAAGCCTTTTACGCCCATGTGCCAGGTCTGAAGGTCGTCATCCCGTCGACCCCGGCTGATGCCAGAGGGCTGCTGTGGTCGGCGATCGAAGATCCCGATCCGGTGATGGTGCTCGAGCCAAAGAAGCTGTACCGCCTCGCCAAGGGCCCCGTGCCCGAAGGCCAACACCGGGTACCTATTGGAACGGCTGCAGTACGTCGGTTGGGCACCGACGTGTCGATCCTGGCGTACGGAGCAATGGCGCATTTCGCAGTCGAAGCCGCCGACCTTCTCGCCGAGCAGGGAGTCAGTGCGGATGTCGTCGATCTGCGATCGATCCGCCCATTTGATTGGGTCACAGTCGAAGCTTCGGTCCAGCGAACCTCGAAGATTCTCATCGTGCACGAGGACAACAGCTTTGGCGGTTTTGGTGCTGAGGTATCGGCCCAGATAGCCGAAAAGGCGCTGGAGTGGCTTGATGCTCCAGTCGAGCGCTACACGGCACCCGAGATTCCGACGTTCCCATATTCGAGCGCACTCGAAGACCAGGTCTATCCGACGACTGCCGGGATAGTGGAACGCGCCGCGGCGTTGGCCGCGTACTAGGAAAAGTC
>CAXMOL010000108.1:0-26978 GCA_964194935.1 uncultured Kiloniellaceae bacterium | reverse complement strand
CCGGCGGCCAACTACGCGGCTGTGCCTGCAGCAGGCAAGTGGCTGCTGTCGGTGATCATGATCGCCGGTCGACTCGAGGTGTTCCCAGTCGTCTTGCTCTTTACCCGCGAGTTGTGGCGGCGTTGATCAGGGGGGCCGGCGCCGCGAAGCGAGCGGCCGCACATGGCTTGCTCGGGTCGCTTCGAGCCCTGACCGGTCTCGAACCAACCCTCGATCGTGCCTCGCCAAGCTCGGCGCCCCATGTCACGTGATGTTGTCATCGTGGGTGGGGCGGCGATGGGAAGCGCCACCGCCTATTACTTGAAGAAGATGGATCCGGCGATGTCTGTCGTCGTGTTCGAGAGCGATTCGTCCTATGCCCGATCGTCCACCGTGCTGAGTGATGGCAACGTAAGGATTCAGTTCAACCTCGAGGAGAACATCCGGATATCGCAATACGCCCTGGATGTCCTCGATACTTTCGCCGACGACATGGAAACCCCGGGATATAGGCCCGAAGTGTCGGCCCGCCATCAGGGCAATCTCTTTCTCGCCGATTCGGCTCATGAGGCCGACGCCCTCGCCGGGATGGATCTGCAGCAGTCTCTTGGCTGCGAGGTCGGGTGGCTGGCTGCATCCGAGGTCTCGGCTCGCTGGCCGATCTTCGAGGGACCCGGTTATGTCGGTGGGACCTTCGGGCCCCTGGATGGCTCGATCGATCCGAATGCGGTGCTGCGCGGGTATCGACAACAGGCACAAGCAATGGGGGTCGAGTACGTCGACGACGAAGTCGTCGAACTGATCCGTGAGGACGACGCGATCGCAGGAGTGCTTCTTGCTTCGGGCGAAGCCGTCCGGGCTCCGACCGTCGTCAACTGCGCCGGTGCGTGGAGTCCGGCGTTGCTGGCAGGTATCGGTGTCGAGATTCCGGTCGAGCCCGTGATGCGCAGCGTCTTCATCGTCGACAGCGATCTCGAATGGGATGGCGACATACCCAGCGTCTTCGTCCCGTCGGGTCTGTACGTACTTCCCGAAAACGATGGGACCTTCTTGATCGCCTGGTCCCAGCCGGACGATCCTGTTGGTTTTGACTTCACGGTGCGTCGAAGCAAGTTCTACGACCTGATCTGGCCCGAGTTGGTGCACCACTTTCCGGCTTTTGATCGATTGGAAGTCACCGGGTCGTGGGCAGGTCTGTACGCGGTGAACACGTTGGACGGCAATGCCATTCTCGGTGAGTGGCCGACTGTGCGGGGGCTGCACATCTGCACCGGGTTCTCCGGACACGGGTTCCAGCAGTGTCACGCGGTGGGTCGCTACCTCGCCGAGCTGATCCTTGAGAGTGATCACAAGCTCGACCTGTCGCGCCTCGGACCGCAGCGCATCATCGATGGAACACCCCTGCATGAGCATGCGGGTCGATTGATCTAACCAATCTGTCGCTTCCGGACGTGGGCCCGGTGGCGGTTCCTATACTCTCGCCCGTTCTTCAACCCGAGGTGATTTTTCGTGGACCCCGATATTTGGTTGTACGTAGCGGTTGGTGCTGGGATAGCCGGCCTGCTGCTTGCTGTCGTGTTCTCACGTCAGGTCTTGGCGGCCCCGGCCGGCAACGATCGCATGAAAGAGCTGTCTGCCGCGATTCGTGAAGGCTCGATGGCCTTCCTCAAGCGCGAGTACACCTGGGTCGCGGTCTTTGTAGTGGTGATGGCCGGGTTGATCTTCGCCCTGCTCGACTACGGGCGGCCTTGGGGAGCGATCGCATACGTGTTTGGGGCAGTGCTTTCGGCTTTGGCCGGCCTCATCGGGATGCGAATCGCCACGGCCGCCAACGCCCGGACCGCAGAAGCGGCTCGCACCGGCGGCGTTCGCAAGGCCTTGCCGTTGGCCTTCCGCGGCGGTGCAGTAATGGGCTTCACGGTTGCCGGACTCGGATTGGCCGGATTGGCGCTGGCATTCCTCGTATTCGTCAAGTGGCTCGAAGTCGATGACTCGATCAACGTCTTGACGGCGGTCGGGTTGGGCGGTTCGACGATCGCCCTGTTCGCCCGCGTCGGAGGTGGCATCTACACCAAGGCTGCCGACGTGGGAGCCGACCTGGTCGGCAAGGTCGAGGCCGGCATCCCCGAGGACGACCCCCGCAACCCAGCCGTTATTGCCGACAATGTTGGAGACAACGTCGGCGACGTAGCCGGCATGGGAGCGGACCTTTTCGAGTCCTACGTGGGATCGATGATCGCTCCGATTGCCTTTTCCGCGATCGTCTTCGCCGGTCGACCGTTCGTCGCTGAGGCAATCGTGTTCCCATTGGCAATTGCCGCTTTGGGGATGTTCGCTTCGATTATTGGCTCGTTCTTGGTCAGGCCTACGGGGAACAAACTCGCTGCGGCGCTGAACAGAGGCACCTACTCGGCAGCGGCTCTGACAGTGCTCGGTTCACTCGGACTCTCGTTGTGGATATTCGGTGACCTGGATGGAGTCGACAACCCGCTCGGGCTCTTCTTTGCAGTAGCGATCGGACTTGCCGTTGGTTTGTCGGTCGGTCGCATCTCTGAGTACTTCACCAGCGACCAATACCGACCGGTCAAGGAAATCGCCAAACAATCTGAGACCGGCCCCGCCACCGTCGTGCTGGCCGGTATCGCCGACGGAATGCGGTCGGCCGCTCTCTCGGTGATAGTGGTTGCCGCCGGAATCGGCGGCGCCTATTGGGCCGGTGAACTCGCCTTTACCGATGGAGGCATCTACGGCATAGCGATTGCTGCAATCGGAGTGTTGTCGACCCTTGGCATCACGATTTCGGTTGATGCCTACGGACCGATTGCCGACAACGCCGGTGGCATCGCTGAGATGGCACACCTTCCGGCAGAAGTCCGTGAAGCCACCGACGCTCTCGACTCACTCGGGAACACGACGGCAGCGGTCGCCAAGGGTTTTGCGATCGCTTCGGCCGCCGTCACGGCTCTGGCGTTGTTCTTTACCTTCAGTCGTGCCGTAGAGCTGGAAAGCATCGACATTCTGCAGGTCGAGACCACGATCGGGCTGTTCCTGGGCGGCATGTTCCCATTCTTGTTTGCGGCGCTCACGATCAAGGCTGTCGGTCGAGCCGCAAACGAAATGATCGAGGAAGTACGCCGACAGTTCCGCGAGATTCCGGGGCTGCGAGATGGTGATCCTTCGGCCAAAGCGGACTACACCAAGTGCGTCGACATCAGCACAACCTCGGCGTTGCGCGAGATGATCATCCCCGGATCGCTTGCGGTGGCGCTCCCGCTCATCATCGGGTTCATCGACGTCCAGGCATTGGGTGGATTCCTTGCCGGCGCTCTCGTTACCGGATTCCTGCTCGCCATCTTTATGGCTAATGCTGGTGGAGCGTGGGACAACGCCAAGAAGTTCATCGAGGCGGGCGCTTACGGCGGCAAGGGCTCCGATTCTCACAAGGCGGCTGTCGTGGGCGACACCATCGGCGACCCCTTCAAGGACACTGCAGGTCCGGCGATGAACATTGTCATCAAGGTGATGACGATCGTCAGCCTGATCTTCGCCAGCGCCTTCGTCTAGGAGCTGGGGAACGACCGCTTTGTTCTCCCCCCTCAGGGGGGAGTCCCGATCGAGCAAAGCGAGTGAGGGGAGGGGGGTCCTCCGCCTTGCCGGGTTGCGGCGCGTGACCCCCTCCGGCTCGCTGGCGCTCGCCACCTCCCCCTGAGGGGGAGGAACGAACAGAGACTCCCCCCAAAGGGGAGACAGCGGCCCCCCCACCAAACGGCTGCGCCGTTTGACTCCCCCTCAAGGGGGGAGTGGTTTCTTTGCTGGCTACTGGTTGGCTCGCAACAGCCCGATGCGAACGCCGTCGCTGAGGGCCTCCCAGGATGCCTCGATGATGTTCTGGTGGACTCCCACTGTGCCCCAGGTCGAGTCGGCGTCGGAGGTTTCGATCAGGACTCGGACCCGTGCCGCCGTCCCGTCCGAGGAATCGAGGTCGCGTACCTTGTAGTCGGTCAGGTGCACCTCGGCCAGCTCGGGATATCCCGGTTCGAGTGCAGATCTCAGTGCCTGGTCCATGGCGTGAACCGGCCCGTCGCCGGAATGCTCCGACTCGACATCTTGACCGTTGACTCGTAGGTGCAGGGTTGCTGTGGCTGAGGCGCTGCCGTCACCGGCGGTGTTGATTGTGACCACCAGCGATTTGAGTTCGAAGTACTCGTCCTCCCAGCCCGCCGCCCGTCTTGCCAGCAGCTCGAACGACCCGTCGGCTGCTTCGAATTGGTAGCCCTGGTGTTCCAAATCCTTTACTTGGTCGACGATCGTCTGCGCCAGCTCTTCATCCATCTTCCAGCCCCGATCTCCTGCAATCTGGAGCAGGGTGGCTCGTCCCATGAGCTCGCTGAACAGCTGTCGCGCAGTGTTGCCGACGAGAGCCGGGTCGATGTGCTCGTAGGCGCCGTCCAAGCGGGCCAGCCCCGAAGTGTGCAATCCGGCCTTGTGGGCGAATGCCGACGATCCGACGTACGGATGGCGTGTAGCAACCGGGGAGTTCATGATCTCGGCGATCTCGTGGGCGATCGTGTAGAGATGGTCCAAACGATCGATCGGCAGTGCGCTGTGTCCCATCTTCAGCACGAGATTGGGGATCACGGAGCACAGGTCGGCATTTCCGGTGCGCTCGCCGTATCCGTTGACGCATCCTTGGACTTGGTGAGCACCCGCTTGCACGGCAGCGAGTGAGTTGGCAACAGCGCATGCGCCGTCGTTGTGGAAGTGAACACCCAGGGGAACGTCGAACCTGGGGACCAGCGCTTTGACTGTCTCGCTCGCATGCTGGGGAAGAGATCCTCCATTGGTGTCGCACAGCACGAGACGTTCGGCCCCCGCAGCTGCGGCTGCGTCGAGAACCGATAGGGCGAATTCGGGGTTGTGCAGGTATCCATCGAAGAAATGTTCGGCATCGAAGAACACCCGTCGGCCGTGGGCGCGGAGGAACTCGACCGACTCGGCGACCATCGCCACTCCTTCTTCGAGGGATGTGTTCAGGGCGTGGAGCACATGTCGATCCCAAGACTTCCCGACTATGCACACGACCTCTGTGTTGGCATCCAGAAGACGTGCGAGTTGATCGTCCTTATCTGGGGTTGAGCGAGGCCGTCGGGTAGATCCAAAGGCGGCCAGGATCGACGTGTCGAGTTCGAGTTCGGTCTGAGCCCGCGCAAAGAACTCGTCGTCTTTGGGGTTGGCGCCGGGCCAGCCGCCTTCGATGAAATCGACTCCGAGGCGGTCGAGTAGCCGGGCGACGCGCAGTTTGTCACCGACGGTCGGCGACAACCCCTCGGCCTGGGTACCGTCTCGCAGTGTGGTGTCGTAGACCTCGACTCGTCTCGACATTTGGGCTCCTTGGTATACAAAAGACCCCCGCCGAAGCGGAGGTCTCAAATGGGGCCGGGCGCGTCGCGCCGGCCCCTACGGAATGATGATGAGTGCTGCGTTGATGGTGCTCATTGGGGATTGGGAGTATGGGGTTGCGAAGGGTCGCGAGTCAAATGATTAGCAATTAGCAACTGGCGATGAGCGATTAGCAAGAAGATCACTCTCCCCGTTGGGGGGAGTCAAACGTAGAACGAGGCGCCGCCGCAGGCGGCTCATCCATGCGGAGACATTCGGGGCCGAGCAGGACCCGAATGGTGGAGCTAGATCCGAAGCCGTTTGGTGGGGGGTCGTTGTCCCCCCTCAAGGGGTGACTGGTGACTGGTGACTGATGTCTACCCTACGGCGCCCCGTGGCGAGAGGCCGTTTGAGCATCGAAATCACCTTCGTTCGGCATGGCGAGACCGATGCCAATGCTGCATCGATATGGCAGGGTCAAGGAGACGCCGGTCTCTCTGAGGTCGGTCGGGCTCAGTCGCTGGCACTACAGAGTCGACTTGAACCCGAGCAGTTCGACTTCGTTTACTCGAGCGACCTTCGACGCACGTTGCAGACCGCGGACTTGGCTGGACTCGATCCGATCGCTGATGCGGATTGGCGCGAGATGGACATCGGTGCCTGGGAGGGGCTGACCCGAACAGAGGTCCAGGAACAGTTTCCCGAGGAGATAGACCGTCTCCACTCCGGCGATCGCAGCGTTTCGATGGGTGGCGGCGAGTCTTGGCACGAATTCGGGGCCCGAATTGAGACGGCGGTGCAGCGGCTCGTGGCGGAGACCCCTCCCGGCAGTCGGGTCTTGGTGATGGCCCACGGCGGCGTCATCCACGCCGCGTTGTCAGAGCGTCTCGGATTTCAGAGCAGCCGCCCCTGGCCGATCTCTCGCATCCTGAACACGGCTGTAACGGAAGTAGTTGCGCAAGGCGATCTCTTCCACCTGCAGGTACTAAACGATGCCCGACATGCATCGATCGTCACCGGCAACGAAGACGAGACCGGTATGCCGATTGCACTCATTCGTCACGGCGAGTCCGAGGCGAATGTGGCCGGCCGGTGGCACGGTCGCACCGACGGTCCGCTGACAAAGCGCGGTCGTCGCCAAGGGGCCGAACTGGCGGAGAGATACAACGGAATCACCCGGGTGTTCTCGTCTCCTTTGCAGCGGACCCTGGTGACGGCCGAGACGTTCGCCGATCCGTTTGAGCTTCCTGTCGACGTTGCGGAAGGTCTTATTGAGATCGATTTTGGATCTTGGGAGGGATTGACCACCACTGAGATCGGAGACCAGTTTCCGAACGAGTGGAATCGGGTGTTCAGCGAGGGTGCCGATATCCCACGGGGTGGCACCGGTGAGACCTTCGCCGAAGCAGGCGCTCGTATGGAGGCACAGATCCGAAAGCTCGCCGACCAGAACCCGACTCATCGACTCGGTCTGTTTACTCACGGAGGCGCCATCTGGGCCCTTGCTTCCCGGGTTCTGAAGATCGATTGGTCGGGCTACCGCAAGCTCTCCATCCCCGATAACACGAGCGTGACCCATATCCGGTTCGAGGGTGGGGCTCCGGTCCTAATGGACTACAACCTTTCAGCCTGATGCGTGTTCTGTTGATCACGAACGACTTTCCACCCCGGCCGGGCGGGATCCAGCAGTATTTGAAGGGGCTGGTCGATGCGTTAGAACCGACGGTGCGAGTGCTCGCGCCTCGCGGCGCAAGTCATCCCGGCGATGTCGTGCGCGACCGACGTCGGTTCATGTGGCCGACCCGCCGGGTGCGGAAATGGGTCGAGCATCACATCACCGATTTCCGTCCGGATGTGGTGCTGTTCGGTGCACCCCATCCTCTGGCTCATATGGGTCCTCGTCTGCGCAGATCGACCGGCGTTCCATACGCGGTTGTCTGCCACGGAGCGGAGATCACCATTCCAGCTGCGTTTCCCGTTACGAGACAGCTGATCCGGTATCCGTTGAAGCGCGCCGATGTTCTGCTGGCCGTATCTGAGTTCACCAAGCGAAGGGTCGAGCGGCTGACGAAGCGGCCGGTCGAGATAATCGGAGCGGGAGTGGGCGGCGAGTTTGTACCGCATCGGGCGCCTGAGGCAGCGCCCATCGTTGTCGGGTGCGTCAGCCGTTTCGTGCCCCGCAAGGGTCAGGCCGCGGTCCTAGAGGCCTGTGCTGCTCTGCGCGCCGAGGGATTGGATGTAACCGCGATGCTCGTGGGCAGGGGTCGTGACGAGAAGCGGCTCCGAACCCTGGCAAAGCGGCTCGGGGTCCCAACCAGGTTTGAAGTCGAGGTGACCTTTGCAGACCTTCCGGCGCTCTATCGGCAGATGCACGTATTCGCCATGCCATGCCGTTCCCGCTGGTTTGGTCTGGAGGCGGAGGGTTTTGGTGTCGTGTTTCTCGAGGCGGCAGCTTCGGGACTCCCGGTCGTCGCCGGAGATTCGGGAGGAGCTCCCGAGACGGTTGAACCAGGGACTTCGGGCTTTGTGGTCGGCAGCTCTGCCGCCCTTGTCGACGCCCTTCGGATGCTCGTCATCGACTCTGAACTCCGCGACAGGATGGGAGCGGCTGGCAGTCGGCGAGCAGCCGAGAGGTACTCGTGGCCAGCGGTGGCAGACCGCTTCAGAGGTGGCATTGAACGGGCGATCGGGAATGACTAATTCCCGGAAGTGCTTGACAAACAGGCCCAAGTAGTCATAAATCTCCAAGGGTCGGGCCATCTGGCCACTTCCTCCGTCAGGACTGAGCGTCTAATGAAACTCGTCATCGTCGAGTCTCCAGCCAAGGCACGAACCATCGCCGGATACCTCGGTGCCGGGTACGTCGTGGAGTCTTCGATCGGTCATGTGCGTGACCTCCCCCGCAAGGCGGCCGATATCCCGGCGAGCTACAAGGGCGAGCCGTGGGCCCGTCTAGGCGTCGACACCGAAAACGATTTCAAGCCCCTCTACATCGTGCCCGGCGAGAAGAAGGCACACATGGCGAAGCTCAAGAAGCTGCTCAAAGAGGCTGACGAGCTGTACCTGGCGACCGATGAAGACCGCGAAGGCGAATCCATCGCCTGGCACCTGCATGAGGTGCTCTCGCCACGGGTCCCGGTGAAGCGCATGGTCTTTCACGAGATCACGCCAGATGCCATCAGGCGGTCAGTCGAAGAGCCGCGCGATCTCGATCGTCGTCTCGTCGATGCTCAGGAGACGAGGCGGATCCTCGACCGTCTCGTGGGCTACGAAATCTCACCGGTCTTATGGCGGCTGGTGCAGCCGAAGTTGTCGGCGGGTCGGGTGCAAAGTCCCGCCGTCCGCATCGTCGTCGAGCGCGAGCGCGAGCGAATGCAGTTCCACTCTGCGGCGTATTGGGATCTCGAAGGGATCTTCAGCTCATCGGGTGAGTCGTTTACGGCGGCGCTGTCCGCTCTCGGTGGTGTGCGGGTTGCGAGCGGCAAAGACTTCGACTCCGGCGGCACGGCTTCCGGCGACGGATTCGTGGTCCTTGATGAGGAGGCGGCCACTGCTCTGGCAGCCGATCTTGCCGATTCCGACTTTGCGGTCCGCAGCGTCGAACGCAAGCCGTATACGCGCAAGCCCTACCCGCCGTTTAGGACGAGCACGTTGCAGCAGGAGGCAAGCCGCAAGCTGCGCTTTACCGCGCAACGCACGATGAGTACGGCACAGAGGCTGTATGAGAACGGATACATCACCTACATGCGTACCGACAGCACCTCTCTATCGGAGACAGCGGTCGTTGCAGCTCGCAAACAGATCGGCGAGATGTACGGACCTGAGTACATGCCGGCCAAGCCCCGCGTATATGCAAGCAAGGTGAAGAACGCCCAGGAGGCCCACGAGGCGATCAGACCGGCTGGCGACGAGTTTCGCACCCCGGATTCGGTGGCCGGAAGGGTCGGTGCAGACGAAGCCAAGCTGTATGACCTCATTTGGAAGAGAACCGTTGCCTCGCAAATGCAGAATGCAAAAGGCGAGAGCGTGCAGGTTCGACTTGGGGGCGCGTCGGCATCGGGCAAGGACGCAGAATTCGCCACCTCGGGCAAGGTGATTTCATTTCCTGGCTTCCTCCGCGCCTACGTCGAAGGCTCTGATGACCCCGACGCCGATCTCGAGGACCAGGAGCGCCGTCTCCCGGCAATGGCCGAGGGAGACGCGCTCGGCCTGGAGAACCTGGAGTCGAAGGGCCACGCCACCAAGCCGCCGGCTCGTTACACCGAGGCGTCGCTCGTAAAACGACTCGAGGAACTGGGCATCGGTCGCCCATCTACGTACGCCTCGATCATCTCGACGATCCAGGATCGGGGATACGTCTGGAAGAAGGGGTCGGCATTGGTGCCGACATTTACGGCATTTGCCACAGTCCGACTGCTCGAACAGCACTTCGCTGATCTCGTCGACTACAGCTTTACGGCGCGGATGGAAGAAGACCTCGACGAGATCGCCGGCGGCGACCGGGAGATGGTCCCGTACCTGGCGGGGTTCTACTTCGGCAATGGGCGTCCAGGTCTACTCACCACCATCGCCGAGGCGCTGGACACAGCAGATGCCCGAGCCGTCAACACCATCCCATTCGAGGGGGGTGAAGGGATGGAGTTGCGTAGCGGTCGTTTTGGCCCGTATCTGCAGCGTGGCGAGGAAACTGTGAGCATTCCCGAGGACCTCCCCCCTGATGAGCTGACCCTGGAAATGGCAGAGGAGTTGTTTGCTGCACCCTCGGGTGATCGCGATTTGGGGATCGATCCCGAGTCACAGCGAATGGTGCTCGCTCGGACGGGTCGCTACGGCCCGTATGTCCAACTGGCCATGGAGGAGGACGAGAAGGGAAAACCGAAGACCGCTTCGCTGTTCAAGTCCATGGAACTGGAAACGATCGTCCTCGAGGACGCCCTCAGGCTGCTTTCGCTACCCAGGGTCGTTGGTACCGACCCTGAATCCGGCGGCGAGATTCAGGCGTTGAACGGTAGATACGGGCCCTACCTCAAGTTGGCCAAAGACAGTCGAAGTCTCGAAACCGAGGAGCAACTGTTTTCGATCACCCTCGAAGAGGCGTTGCACATCTTTAGCCAACCGAAGCGCAGAAAGGGCCAGTCGGCCTCGGCTGCCCTGCGCGAACTCGGAGTCGATCCCGAGACCGGATGCGCGGTGGTCGTAAAGGACGGTCGCTTCGGGCCGTATGTGACCGACGGAGGCGTAAACGCCTCGCTCCGTAAGGAGGATTCCGTTGAGAGGATCGACATCGATCGGGCGTCACTGCTGCTTCAAGAACGGCGGGCAAAACTCGAGGCGCAGGGCAAGAAGGTAAAGCCGTGCCCCAAGGCGAAAGCGGAATAGGGGCCACACGGGTGGCCCCGGCCCTCTGATAGCCTCGACTACGTGACCGAATCACCTCCTCGATCCGCCTGGGCCCTGATGAAGTCGGGGCCGTTTTCCCGCCTGTGGAGAGCCGGACTGGTGAGCAGCACCGGTGATTGGGTGTCGCTTCTGGCGACTCTTTCGCTTGCCGAAGAGATTGCCGGAAGCAGCGGAATCGTGCTGGCACTGACTGCGAGGATCCTTCCCGGCCTGTTCTTTGCCGCCATCGGCGGGGTGCTCGCCGATCGGCTCAATCGCAAGTACGTGATGCTGGTGACCGAATTTGGTCGGGGCGCTCTCGTGCTCAGCTTGGCCTTTGCTTCATCGATCCGATATCTGATCGTCGTCAGCCTGTTGCTCGAAGCCTTCACCCTGATGTTCCAGCCGGCCAAGGAGGCGACGGTTCCCACGTTGGTGCAGAAGAACGAGCTGGTACAGGCGAACAGTTTGTCTCTTAGCGCTGCCTACGGGACCTTCCCTCTCGGCGCGGCGATATTCCTCCTGGTCGGTTTTGGAACGTTGCCCGCCACGATCACACTTTGGGGCTTCTTGCCGGGCACCCATGAGGGTCTGGCGTTCTTGGTCGATTGCGGTACCTATCTCCTCTCCGGCCTCATCCTCACCAGATTGCCGAGACCCCCAAAGCGCGTGGTGAAGGCAAAGAAGCGCGGCCGCGGCAACCTGATGGCGCCGTTGCGAGACGTGAAGGATGGTGTGGTATTCGTTGCAACCCACAAGCGCATTCGTCCGGTGGTCACGGCCATGACGGTCGCGTTGGCGGGTGGCGGGATCGTTGTCGTGCTCGGCAAGCCTTTTGCCTCCGACGTCCTGCTGGCCGGTACCACCGGGTTCCCGGCGCTGTTGACGGGTTTCGGCCTGGGCGCTGGGTTCGGGATCATCATGGTGACGATCTTTGGGCCGCGCTTTCAGTTCAAGGACATCCTGTTTGCGATTGCGCTGCTGGTAACCGGCACTGGGTTGGCGGCGTTGGGGTTCGTGCAGACCATCATCGGCGGAGTCGGGTGGATTGCGGTCATGGGAATCGGTGCCGGGTCGGCCTATGTACTTGGTTTTGCTCACCTACATGAGCAGACGAAGGACGAGTTGCGAGGGAGAACCTTTGCGGCCCTTTTCTCGATGATGCGTATCGGGCTGCTGACTTCGATGGCGCTGGCCCTTCCGGCTGCTGAGCTGTTCGACGAGAAGATCCCGGGGATTCTCTCTGACGGATCCCGTGTCGTCCTGGTCGGTGGCGGCCTGCTCATGATCTCTGCTGGGCTGGCTGCCTTGTGGGCCGTCCGCAAGACGCTGATCGAGCTGGGAACGATGGACGACAAGGTGCCGTCCGTAAGGACTGCCACCCAGGCCTTCAGGACATATCGCAAGTCAGCTTCCGGTGGAGACGAGACGGCCGAGATCGAACAGATCGAAGATGGTCCATGACCCGGTATGTCGCGTTCGAGGGTGTGGATGGTGCCGGCAAGTCGACGGTCGCCCAAAGAGTGGCCGAAGGGCTGATCGGGGCAGGCCATGAGGTCGTTGCGGTGCGCGAACCGGGCGGCACCAAGACGGGCGAGGCAGTGCGCGAGATCCTTTTGGGCACCAAGTCCGATCCCGACATTTGGGCCGAGGCGCTGCTGTTTGCTGCGGCGCGATCACAACTGGCGACCGAGATCATTGGTCCGGCGCTTGTTGCCGAAAAGATCGTCGTTTCGGATCGGAGCGTGTATTCATCTCTCGCCTATCAGGGGGCCGGTCGTGGGCTCGGGATCGAATCGGTACGACGGGTGAACGAGGCCGGGTTGCAGGGTGTATGGCCCGACACGGTCGTGTTGTTGCGGGTGGCACCCGCTCGGGGCCTGGAGCGAGAGGACGAAGCCGACAGGATCAGCATCGAAGGCCTGGAGCTGCAGGAGAGCGTTGCCGCCGCTTACGACGAACTCGCCGCCGGGGAGCCTGAGCGGTTTGTCGTGGTCGACGCCGAACTAGGTGTGGATGAGGTCGTGCGTCTGTCGTTGGCGGCATTGCAGGAGCGCTGGTGAGTCCGTTCGCCGATGTGGTCGGGCATGGCTCGGTTCTGGGCCTTCTCTCTGCCGAGGTGGAGCACCCCACGCAGACCTACATGTTTGTGGGTCCTGCGGGTGTCGGGAAGGCCACGGTGGCGCGGCGGTTTGCCGCCCTTCTCCTTTGCGGTGACGACGCTGCCTGTATTGCTCGGGTCTTGTCCGGGGTTCACCCTGATTTGATCCTGGTCGAACCGGAGGGTGCGACGTCGCTGACCGTCGAGCAGGCTCGGACGACTGCGGCCCGGGCCGTGCTTTCTCCCGTCGAGTCACAGCGCAAGGTCTTCCTCTTCGAAGAAGCGGGGGCCATGACCGACGACGCCGCCAACGCCTTGCTCAAGACGCTCGAAGAGCCCTCACCGAGCACGGTGTTCATTCTGGTGACGGAGTCTGAAGACGACTTGCCCGCCACCGTCGCCAGCAGATCCCGCACCGTCTTGTTCTCGCGAGTCTCCGACGAGGAGGTAACCGACGCCCTCGTTCATCGTGGAGTGGATCCCGAGCAGGCTGATCATGCCGCCACTACAAGTGGTGGCCGCCCGGGGATAGCGTTATTGCTGGCCACTCGACCCGAGGTCGCTTCTTTTCGATCGGCCTGGCTGGGGATACCCACCAGGTTGGATCCCGACCCGGCTACCCCTTTCCGTCTGGCCGGTGAGCTGGTCGAAGCGGTCGAACCGCTACTCCAGGGACTCTCCGACAGACAGGCCGCTGAGTCGGCCAACTTGACCGACGATGGACTGGCCGCCCGCCGTCTCAAGGAGCGCCACGACCGCGAGCGCAAGAGGGCGTCGGCTGCGCTGCACGTTGCTGGGCTCGAGATACTTGCCTCGTGGTATCGGGATGCTGCGGCCGCCCAGCATGGTGCTCCGGTGCGGAACCGAGATGTGTCCGGTGCCGACCTGGCGAACGTATCGGGTCGTGACGCGGTGCAGGGGGCGAAGCGGGTGCTGGCCACCGTCGAGTCGCTCGAAGCCAATCAACGCGCCGACCTCGCTTTTGCGGCGCTCTTGTCAGACCTTGCGGCTGCGAACTAGCACCGGTCTGCCCAAGTCGGCAGCCATGACCTGGCGAGCTGCGACCCCTGTCGTACGGTCGCTCGGTCGGCTGTGGTTTCCGGTCACTTATTCGGGTCCAGTTCTTCCGGCTGGTCCGGCGGTCATCGCCGCCAATCATTTCTCCCATCTCGACCCGGTGGTGGTGAGCGCGGCGGTGCGACGCACGGTCAGGTACCTCGCTGTCGACGAGCTGTACGGCAACTCCCGCGTATTTGATCGTCTGACGACCTGGATGGGAGCGATTCCGATGACTCGCACCGGGATTCCGTTGGGACCATTGAGGCTGGCTCTTGCTGAGTTGGCGGCTGGAGGCTCGGTCGGGTTGTTTCCCGAGGGAGTCCGCGTTTGGGCTTGGGGAGAGCACGAGGCGAAGAGGGGAGCCGCCTGGCTGTCCCGGCGCGCCGGTGTGCCCCTTGTTCCGGTGGCGGTCTCGGGTTCGGACCTTGCCATGGGACGCGGCGCCAGTCGGATCTCACGAGCGGCGATCCATGTCGAGATCTGCGAACCGATCCTGCCCGGCTCATTCGACTCTGTTTCCGATCCGATCGGTGAGATGACTCTTGAGTGGTCGGCACGGATCGGTGCATCGCTGGCGGCCCACTAGCCGGCCACGTCTTCTACGCTCGGCGGATGCGGATCGCCATCGCCGGCTCGAGTGGGGTTGTCGGGTCTGCATTGTCTGTAGCGCTGAGCAATCGGGGCGACGAAGTGATTCGCCTGACGCGCCCTCAGTCGACCGACGCTGGTGTCTCTTGGGATCCTGAGGTGGGCACCATCGACGTGGAGGCGCTCGAAGGCCTCGATGCCGTGGTGAATCTCTCCGGTCGCAGCATCGGTGATCGGCGCTGGACCCAAGCCGAACGGCAGAGGTTGTGGTCGAGCCGGGTGGACTCAACCAGGGTCCTGGCCTCGGCGTTAGCCTTGCTCGATCGGCCGCCTGCTGTGCTCATCAGTGCGTCGGCTGTTGGCTATTACGGCGACGGCGGCGATTCGTTGCTGGACGAGACCTCGCCGGCAGGATCGGGCTTTCTGGCCGATCTGTGTGTCGCCTGGGAAGCAGCCAATGGGCCTGCGGCCGACGCAGGCATTCGCACCGCACAACTTCGGTCCGGAATCGTTCTGAGCGCCTCGGGTGGCGCGTTGGGGAGACTGTTGGCACCGTTTGGGCCCAGCTGGATCAGCCCGTTTCGCTGGGGAATGGGGGGACCTGTTGGCGGTGGTCGGCAATGGTGGTCATGGATCTCACTCGAGGACGAGATTCGGGCGATCGTTCACATCCTTGACGCGAGCATCTCTGGTCCTGTGAATCTGGTGTCCCCGAACCCTGCGACGAATCGGGAGTTCACCAAGGCCCTCGGGCGAGTGCTACGTCGACCGACGGTCATCCCGATCCCGGGCTTCGTACTCAGAATCCTGCTCGGCTCCGGTTTGGCCGAGGGGCTGGTCCTCGATGGTCAACGAGCGGTGCCGGCCGTCCTGGGGGACTCCGGATTTGAGTTCACCCACAACGACGTCGACATGGGCCTGAGTGCCGCGTTCGCCGGGTGACTTGAGTCGGGGTGTAATTGCTGTGGCACAATCGCGCTGAGCCGACAGGGAGAATCTCACCATGACCGCTCAAACCGACAACGCGGACGAACGCGCCGCCGTCGAGGCCTCGCTCGAGTCGCTGTTGGCCGAACACGACCCCAGCGGCGATGTTGTCGAATTCCTCGGCGCCAGGTTTGACGCCGGGTTGGCCTGGGTCTGGTATCCGAAGGGACTAGGTGGCCTTGGTCTGTCGCGGGGCCTGCAGGGCATCATCGAGGATCGAATGCAGGAGGTCGACGCTCCTAACCCCGCCCAATACAACCCCCTTGGAGTCGGCATGGGTGCTCATGTGCTTCTCGCCCATGGCACCGATGACCAGCAGAGGCAGTGGTTGCGGCCGATGTTCACCACCGAAGAGATTTGGTGTCAGATGTTCTCCGAGCCCGGCGCCGGGTCCGACGTGGCGGCGTTGGCCTGCAAGGCGGTTCGTGACGGCGACGAATGGGTTGTCAACGGTCAGAAGGTGTGGACGACGCTTGCCCACGTGGCCAAGTGGGGAATGCTTGTTGTCAGGTCCGATCCCGACATTCCAAAACACCGCGGAATGTCCTACTTCGTGATCGATATGGAAAGCGACGGTGTCGAGGTGAGGCCGTTGCGCCAGATCACGGGTGAGGCAGAGTTCAACGAGGTCTACTTCACCGATGCCAGGGTGCCCCACATCAATCTGATCGGCGACGTCGGCGACGGGTGGCGGGTTGCCCTCACCACCCTGATGAACGAGCGGGTTTCGATCGGAGGAGGCGTCCCATTGCGCGGCGAAGGTCCGATCGGCGTTGCCGTCGATGTGTGGAAGGAGCGTGGCGGTGACCAATCCCAACGCGATCAACTGATGCGCCTCTGGGTCGACGCCGAGGTAGCTCGACTAACCAACGCTCGCGCCCGGGACAACCGTCAGGCCGGTACGCCGGGGCCGGAGGGATCCACGGCAAAGCTGGCCTTTGCCGAGATCAACAAGAGGATCTACGAGTTTGCCGTCGAACTGATGGGCGCCGAAGGCATGCTGTACGGCAGTTACGAAACGACTCGACCTGAGATGTTCCGGGTCATCCAGGATCCCCGCAAGGGTTTTCTTCGCGCCCGAGGCAACTCCATCGAAGGCGGGACGTCGGAGATCATGAAGTCGATCCTCGGCGAACGAGTGCTCGGTCTCCCCGGCGAACCCCGGGTCGACAAGGACCTCCCCTGGAGCGAAGTACCTCGGAGTTGACCTCCAAAAGGAAACCACTCTCCCCTTTGGGGGGAGTCAAACGGCGTAGCCGTTTGGTGGGGGGAATCGGGAGTCGTCGGTCTCCAGTCCTCAGTCCTCAGTCCTCAGTCTCCAGTCAGAAGATCACTCTCCTCTTAACCACTCTCCCCTTTGGGGGGAGTCAAACGTAGAACGGGGCGCCGCCGCAGGCGGCTCATCCATGCGGAGGCATTCGGGGCCGGATAGGACCCGAATGGTGGAGCTAGATCCGCAGCCGTTTGGTGGGGGGTAACGACTGACGACTGATGACGTTCTTCAACGACGTTCTTCCCAACAATCCCCCCCAAATCGGCTCATTAGGCATACGATCCGATTGCCCTAGTTCTGAGGAAAGACATGTCGCCGATGTTCCGAGAGGGGCGTTCAAGGAGGTCGTGGCGTCGTGAGGTCGCTGCCGGCCTGGTTCAGCGTGTCGACGCTGAGGGTGAAGTCAAGTTCGTTGGCACCCATCCCACCGATCGTGGCGAGATGCTGCGCATCGCTGAACTGCTCCCCGACGACGTAATGGCCGAACTGTATGAGGATCCGGCCTATCCGGGATGCACGTTTATGGAACTACGTCTGGCCAACGCCACCGGCCTGTACACCGAGCCACAGATGCCGGTTGCTTACCCGGAGACCGACGCTCAGGCCTGGAGCCAGTAGACCGAGTCCGACAGAGCTGCGGTTGGGGTCCAGGTCGGGCTTCGACGCAAGAAAATGTCTTGCTCGGCGCGAACGGTTTGCCATTCCGCGAGAATGCCGGACGTGCCAGATTCAAATGAACCCGTCGCAGGCGAGACTCGCCCACAACAGCGCGAGCGTGAGCGCCAGGAAGTCCGGGCGCGCGTGCGGAAGTGGAAGGGGGAGCGGAGGCGAAAGCGTCTTAGGCGCGTCGGTCTGATTGCTGGCCCTTTCGTGGTTCTTCTGGTCCTACTTACGCAGCTTGGTGGCGATTCATCGCAGACCTCGGATGATGGTTCGAGCGCCTCTGGGACTACCGCGCCTTCCTCGGCAACGACTCTGCTCACCGTCAGTACGCTGCGCGCCCGACAGGCTCGATACGTCAGTCTCGATGGCGCTGAATTTGAAGAGGGGGTCACCCTCATCGCACTTTGGGAGACGGCGCTTCGGCTATCTGCCAATTCCTTTAATGGGCTCAATAACGCTCTCGGACTGCCGGACGAACTGGCCAATGAAGACGGTCGACGCGTCGGACTTTGGCTAGTGCCTGGAGGCGGATCAGTCCGAGTCGCTGAGGGAGATTCAGTCGTGATCTTCTGCGGGTCGGAGAATGTCATGGCCGCCAATGTCGGCGACGGCGTAATCGTTTGCCGCTCGACGCTCGAAGAAGCCAACCAGGCGGCTGCCGACGGGATGGGCGTATTCCAGTTCGAGCCGGACGCTGCCACCGGCGGCGTCGGCGATTGGGCTGTTTGCAGCTCAGAAGTGCCCACCGAGAACACCCGAATGTCGTTTCGGGTCAATGCCACGGACGCCGACGATGCTGGTTCGTCTGCGAGTGAAGCTTTGCCGACCGACATCATCAACGGTTTCAAGCTGAGCACCTGCGAGTCTCAGTAGGGCGGGGGATCGCCTATCCGAGCGGAGATCCGCTGGGAGCCCGGGGCCCTGTGGGCACCGTTGGAGCCGAGGCGGGGATTTGAACCCCGGACCTGCTCATTACGAGTGAGCTGCTCTACCCCTGAGCTACCTCGGCGCGAGGCGTGATCGTAGTCCTACCAAAGCTGCGGCTGGTTACCCGGAAACCGACCGGCGACTGACCACAGGTGACTTCCCTCTAATCTGGTGCCACTGCGACACCCAGAGGTGACCCGTGGCCGAACAGGTCACATTTGAATCAGATGTCGAGGAGTTCATACCTCAGCTGTACTCCGCAGCTTTGCGCATGACCCGCAATCCCGCCGACGCCGAAGACGTGCTGCAGGAGGCGTTGCTAAAGGCTTATCGCGGGTATCACACGTTCAAGGCCGGTACGAACCTGAAGGCCTGGCTCTATCGCATCCTCACCAACACATTTATCAACAAATACCGCCAGAAGACCCGTCGTCCGGCAGAGGTCGAGCTGGGTGAGCTCGAGGATCTGTATTTGTTCAAACGCCTCGGTGAGACCGGCACCGGAGGTGCCTCTCGTTCGGCTGAGGAGGATGCGCTCGAGCAGTTTGTCGATGAGGACATCAAGAACGCCGTGGAAGCACTTCCGGAGAACTTCAGAATCCCGGTGCTATTGGCCGATGTAGAAGGGTTCTCCTATAAGGAGATCGCAGAAATCATGGATGTTCCGATCGGGACCGTGATGAGCAGGTTGCATCGGGGAAGAAAGCAACTGCAACGCGCGTTGTGGCGTGTGGCAGAAGAACGAGGCATCGGAACGAGCTCATGAATTCGAATTGTCGCGAGACACAGGAGAAGGTTTATCGGTACCTCGATTCCGAGATGGGACCGTACCGGCGGTGGCAGGTTCGACGTCACCTGCGGCGTTGCCCGCCTTGTACCGACGGCTTCGCCTTCGAGTCGAGCCTCAAACAAAGAGTCCAAGAGGGTTGCGTCGATGATGTCCCTGAGGAACTAATGGCTCGCATAAAGTCGTTCTTGGGTGAGAATGGTCCCACCGACACGTCGGGTGGCCCGACTGCAGGAGGTTCAGATGTCTGAAATCATGAAGGGCAATCGGGTTCTCGGGAAGCTGCGCGCCCCTAAGACGCACGATGGCGTTCGTGTCTGCGTCCAAAAAGAGTGTCCTACCCGTCTCTCCACCTACAACAAGAGGGACCATTGCTACGCCCACGCACCGACTCGTTTCCCGCGTTTGCGCGGCCGGGTAGCCCCCGAGTCCTAATCCCGATCCGGCGCGACTCCGTCGCCGGGTAATCTGGCGGTCATGCAACGTCTTCGTTTTCTTCTGGCCGCATTCCTCGTTCTGTTCGTGCTCGGGCTCGCCCCGGCGATAGCGCAAGAGGAAATGACGGGCGACAACGCTCCAGCCGTAGTGATTGAAGATGAATCACCGGCCGCCGAAGAGGATGCTTGGACCTTCCGTTATCTGGTTCCCACGTTGATGGGGGCCTCCGGCATCGCAATCCTCGGTGTGGCCCTCGGATACGCCTTGAGGGTTCGGGGCCGTTATCGCGTGACCCAGTGAGCGCTGTTGACTGGAAGCTGGCTGCTCGCGTCGCCGGGCGATTCTGCGGCTCCCATCCTCTCGAGCCCAGCTACCACTTCCGCCAATTCGAACGTCGTGCCGGTGACCTTGTATCCCGCGCCGCCGAACTGGTCTCTGCTGAGACCGGACTCTCCTGGGTGGGCGAACCGACGGTTGCCGTCGTCACCCGGCGGGAATGGACGCAGGCAAACCTCAAAGGCTTTGGGAAGTTGCTCGCGTCTGCCGAGGAGCGACTCAAGGGCAGCGGCTTTGGGCATCGAGTGACCTCGCGTCTGATGGGCGCCGAAGTGGGTGCCCTTGTCGGTGTCTTGGCCAAACGAGTGCTCGGCCAGTACGAGTTGGTGTTGCCGTCTGAGGATGGAGAAGACGGTGACACCGTGATGTTCGTCGGGGTGAATGTGCTCGAGATGGAACGAAAGAACGAGTTTCGCCCGGAGGAATTCAGATTCTGGGTGGCTCTTCACGAGTGCACCCACCGCCTTCAGTTCACCGGCGTGCCCTGGCTGAAGCAGTACTTCCTCGACCTTGTCGAGGGTCTTGTCGAGACGTCGGCTCCGGAACCTGGCCGAATCCAGCGAGTCCGCGAAGAGATCCGTGCCGCGGGGCGAGAGGGACGCCCGATCATCGACGAGCGAGGCCTGATGGGGCTGCTGGCCACTCCAGATCAACGCCAACTCATCGACCGGGTCCAGGCACTGATGTCGTTGCTCGAGGGCCACGGGCACGTGGTGATGGATCGAATCGGAGCTCGGGAACTCGTTACTCAGGACAGGATGGCTCGCGTGCTCAAGATGCGGCGCAAGGATCCGCGTATGTCGGCGTTCCTGCGGATCACGGGCCTCGAGATGAAGATGAAGCAGTACGAACAAGGCGAGCAGTTCATTTTGGCGGTGGAGCGGGCTGCTGGCTTTGGAGCGCTCGATGCCGTGTGGACTGGTCCTGACTCTCTGCCCACGCTCGCCGAAATCAGAGATCCTGACCGGTGGCTGACCCGAGTCGCCTGAGCCCAGCCGTCGCTGCGCTGAGGGCGCAGGTCGCAGCGCGCCTTCCTGAGGGGCCCCTTGTAGTGGCATTGAGTGGTGGTGCTGATAGTGCTGTGCTCGCCTGGGCGGCGTCTCAATGCTCGGATCGGGTGCGTGCGGTCAGCGTCGACCATGGGATGGCGGCCTCCGGCCGCCTCATGAGCGCAGCAGCCGACATCTCCCAAATGCTCGGATTGCCCCACCATGTTGTAGTCGCAGAGCCTTCGGCGGAGTCTGAAACGGCCTTGCGGGAGAATCGATACGCCGCGTTGGAGGCCGCTGTGATCGACGACGAAGTCATCCTTACCGGTCACACACTCGACGATCAGGCGGAGACGGTGCTGGGCAACATTCTGCGCGGTACCGGCGTGTCGGGGCTGGGGGGCATTCCGGCGGTTCGCGGCAGATTCTGCCGACCGATGCTCGACATCGGCCGATCGGAGATCCGCGATATCGCTGCGGTCCTCGAATTGCCATTCATGGACGATCCGCAGAATGCGGATCCAAGCATCCGGCGCAACCAAATTCGACAAGAAGTCATCCCGTTGCTTGCCGACCAGTTCAATCCCAGGCTCGTCGAGGCACTGGGTCGGTTGGCGTCCAGCGCAGTTGCCGACGATGTCGCACTCGAGGAGAGGGCGGCTCGTGTCCAGGTGATCCACCGAGATGGGGCGCTGGTGATTCCGGCTGCGGTGCTGGCGACCCTCCCGTTGGCGGTGTCGGCGCGGGTTGTCAGACGGGCTCTGCGGATGGCCCGCGGCCCTCATCCCGGAACCTCGAGCGAGATTCTTTCGGTGTTGCAGGCAGTGGAGGGGAAGTCCGTCACGATTGGTAACGGCGTCGATGTCCATCGTGAGGGACCTTGGTTGGTCCTCGTCGCAGCAGACATTGCCGTGCCGTCTCCCTCCAACATCGAGATCGGTACGGAGGTCGGTTTCGGTGGCTGGACAATTGCAGCAGACGTCGACTCGCCGGTGATCGGTCGGTTCGCCGCCACCATCGCCCGCCCGGAACAGCTGGTGGTTCGCGCGGCCCGGTCGAGCGAGCGGATCGCCATCGGCGGAGGCTCCAAACGAATTGGTGACGCCATGGCCGAGGCCGGTATTGCGCAAAGAGTCCGCCCGATGTGGCCCGTGATCGAAGCTGATGGGACAATCGCCTGGATCGCAGGCGCAAGAGCCGCGCCGTATGTGGCTGGAGCACCGACGATCACGGTGCGGGCGAGGAGGAAATAATGAGGGTCGGCAAGACGCTCATCACCGAACAAGAGATCCAGAAGCGCCTCGTGGAGATGGGTGCCGAGATCACGTCCGATTACGAGGGCAAGGATTTGTTGCTGGTTGCCGTATTAAAGGGTGCCTTCATGGTTATGGCAGACCTCGCTCGCAACATCGCGCTTCCGGTCGACATCGACTTCATGGCCGTGTCCTCCTACGGAGCAGCCACTCAGACCTCCGGCGTCGTGCGCATTCTCAAGGATCTGGATCAGGAGATCTCTGGCCGCCACGTGCTCATCGTCGAAGACATCATCGACAGTGGGTTGACGCTCGACTATCTCCGCCGCAACCTTGAGGTCCGTGGCCCGGCGTCTCTGGAAATCGCCACGCTGTTGTTGAAGGTTGGGCTGCAGCAGGTCCCCATTGATGTCAAGTACACCGGTTTTGAGATCCCGCCTGAGTTCGTGATTGGGTACGGACTCGACCTTGTGGGCCGGTATCGGAATCTTCCCTACGTTGCTGTTATGGAAGAAGGCGAAGAGGATCAGGCTTAGTCGAGCCGTGTTCGGGGCCGATAGGACCCGCATGGCCATATCGGTATACCGTCGGTACACCGATACCATTGCGTCCCAGTCGAGCAGGCGTCTTGACGCCGGAGGAGAAACGTGAGTCGCACCGTTCGAACCATGCTCATCTATCTCGTCGTTATCACGGTGGGTGTGACGATCATCAACTCGTTCGTGAGCACCACAACGGCTCCGGGAGAGATGACGCTTGACGAGCTGCAGGACAACGTGCGCGGTGGGCTCATCACCTCAGTGGTCATAAAGCAGCAATCGAACGTCGTTACCGGTGAGTTCAATGACGGAACCGGCACCTCGAACTTTGAGACGACCTTTCCCGAGGGTTATGAAGGCGACCTCACCGCGTTGTTGCTCGATAGTGGGGTGACTGTCGAGACCGATTCGGAAAACCCGACCCTGCTGCAGTGGTTCTTGGGAACGATCCTTCCCTACATCCTGATTTTCGGCGTATTCATCTTCATCCTCATGCGGCTCCAGGGTGGTGGAAATCGGGTCATGTCCTTTGGCAAGGCGAAGGCGAAGCAGGTCACCAGGGACATGCCCAAGGTCACCTTTGGCGACGTTGCCGGCGCCGAAGAGGCCGTCGAGGAGCTGGAGGAGATAAAGGAATTCCTCGCCAAGCCTCAGAAGTTCCGTGCCATGGGCGCCAAGATTCCCAAGGGCGTCCTTCTATACGGCCCTCCGGGAACCGGCAAGACCCTGCTGGCGAGGGCCGTCGCCGGTGAGGCCGGAGTCCCGTTCTTTTCGATTTCGGGCTCAGATTTTGTCGAGATGTTCGTCGGCGTCGGTGCCAGTCGAGTTCGTGACCTCTTCGAGCAAGCCAAGGCGCAAGCTCCGGCCATCATCTTTATCGACGAGATCGATGCGGTGGGACGTCACCGCGGTGCGGGCCTTGGTGGTGGGCACGACGAGCGCGAGCAGACTCTGAATCAGTTGCTGGTCGAGATGGATGGCTTTGACGTAAAGACCGGCGTGATCCTCATCGCCGCCACCAATCGGCCCGACATCTTGGACCCGGCCCTCTTGCGGCCAGGTCGTTTCGATCGTCAAATCGTTGTCGATCGACCCGACATCAAGGGTCGCAGCGCCATCCTCAAGGTGCATGCCAAGGGCAAGCCGCTGGACGACGACATCGACCTCGACGTACTTGCTCGACAGACGCCGGGATTCACCGGTGCTGACCTCGCCAACACCATCAACGAGGCCGCGCTGCTGTCGGCCCGGCGCGATCGCGACGTCATCGGCATGGCAGAACTCGAAGAAGCGATCGATCGGGTGATCGCCGGACCAGAGCGACGCAGTCGGATCATGTCCGAGGAAGAGCGCAAGATCACCGCGTATCACGAGGGTGGCCATGCCCTGGTCGGATTTGCTCTCCCCAATGCCGACCCGATCCACAAGGTCACCATCATCCCCCGAGGTCGCGCCGGTGGATACACGATGGCCCTCCCTCTCGAGGACCGGAACTACATGCGACGCAGCGAGATGGTGGACAAACTCGCAATGATGCTTGGCGGGCGAACGGCCGAAGAGATCGTGTTCCTCGACCCCACCACCGGGGCCTCGAACGACATCGAACAGGCGACGGATTTGGCCCGGCGCATGGTGATGGAATACGGCATGAGCGATCGGCTGGGGCCGATGAAGTACGGCCAGCCGGCCGGTGAGGTCTTTCTGGGGCGCGACTACAACCAGACTCAGGATTACTCCGATGCGGTTGCCTCGATCATCGATGAAGAAGTCCGGTATCTCATCACCCAGGCTCACGAAGAGGCACGCACGATCCTGACCGCCCACGGCGAAGGGCTTGATCGCCTCGCCGCGGCTCTGATGGAACGCGAGACATTGGACGGAGAAGCCGTGGGCGAGATCCTTTTTGATGTACCCAAGTGGGTACATGCCAACGACGGTTCGATGCGGATTCAAGCTCCCAACGGCAAGGTCACCGATTCCCCCGTCAACGTCATGAAGTCTTCCACTGATGAGGTTCCCCCCTCCTGACGATCCGTCGCCCTCATCAACCGATCGACTGGCAGATCGGAAGACAGAGCCTTTCTGATCGCGACCACACGCTCATCATGGGTGTGCTCAACGTGACCCCCGACTCGTTTTCTGACGGGGGCAGGTTCATGGGAACCAACGTGGCGGTCGCTCGCGGACTCGAATTGCGTGCCCTTGGAGCCGACCTCATTGATGTCGGTGGTGAATCCACCCGGCCCGGAGCCGAGGCGGTTCCCGCCGCGATCGAGATCGATCGGGTCGTCCCGGTGGTGGATGCGCTGGCGAAGGCAGGTGTCGTGGTGTCAATCGACACTTCGAAAGCAGAGGTGGCGGCTGCCGCGATCGACGCAGGAGCCATTGTTGTAAACGATGTCACTGCCTTGGGTGATCCAGCCATGGCAGGGTTGATCGCTGAACGAGAAGTCGGCGTGGTGCTGATGCACATGCGGGGGGAGCCTCGAACGATGCAGGACAACCCGCAATACGACGACGTCGTGGAGAGTGTGGCGGGAGCCCTTGATGCGGCAGCAGCGGCCGCAATCGATGCTGGAGTGCGACGGGAGTCGATCTGCGTGGATCCTGGTATCGGATTCGGCAAGAACCTTTCCCACAACCTCGATTTGCTCGGCTTGGGGGTGTCCCGGTTGGCGGAGTCGGGGTTGCCGGTGCTGGTGGGTGCCTCACGCAAGTCGTTTATCACCGGGATTCTCGGGCCTATCGAACCCGATGATCGAGACGCGGTCTCAGCTGCCGCTCATGTCCTGGCAATTGCCGCCGGAGCGTCGATCATCCGGTCACACAACGTGGCGATGGCGCTGCGGACAGCGCGCGTGGCCGACGCTATCGTGCGGGGGTTGTGATGACAGGTCTAGAACCACGCGATTTCACCTGGGTTATCCAGAGCCGGCTTGCGGTTGCTGAGCGCATCGGCGGCTATGGATTCCAGCATCGTCGAGTGCGCCGCGAAGAAGAGATCGCCTGGCTGCTCAATGCCGGCGTTACTTCCGTTCTCTCCCTCCTCGATGGGAACCAGAATGTGGCCGCCTACGAGGAATCGGACCTCCGTGCGTTCCACGAACCTCTTTCGGATCTGGAACCCGAGACGATTACCAGAGTATTCGAGGCCATGGACACGGCCCTTGCACCGTCCGGAGCGGTGCTTCTGATCCATCGCGACATCATCGACGACGGTGTCGCCGGGGTGCTGGCCGGATTCTTGGTCCACAGTGGCCTCATCGACGACCCGATAGTTGCCATGGCGGCGATCCAGGAGATTCTGAAACGACCCCTCGGTCCCGAAGCGAGGGCGATCATCCCCGAAGAGGCGGGAGCCTGACACGCGGGTCGCGATCGGTCTCGGTTCCAACGTGGGTGAGCGGCTCAAGCACCTGCGTTCCGCGATAGAGGCGCTCGGCGCCGACGGCACGGTTGCTGCTCGCTCCTCGATCTGGGAGACGGCTCCCATAGGACCGGATCAGGCCCACTACTTGAACGCGGTGGTCATTCTCGACACGGTGCTCGGACCTCGCCCGCTTCTGGATCGGTGCTTGGAGATTGAGCAACTTGCGGGGCGGATCAGGAGGGAGCGCTGGGGACCGCGGGTCATCGATCTCGACATCCTGCTCTACGGCGATGCTGAACTCGACACGCCGGGTCTGGTGGTACCGCACCCGCGGATGACCGAGCGTCGTTTCGTACTGGAACCGCTCGCCGAGGCCTGGCCCGCTGCAGTAGTGCCGGGTCACGGTGCGGTCGAGCACTTGCTCGGATCAGTGACCGACCAGCAAGCGACCCTGACCGACCTGGAGTGGTAAAAGGAGAAATACTCTCCCCTTTGGGGGGAGTCAACGGCGCAGCCGTTGGTGGGGGGTTCCCCGTTTCCGACTTCCTTCCTAGCCAAACCCCCGGGCGTCCTGCTTTAGGGCGAGATCTACCGAGACCGCAGAGGCAAACACCAGCCAGCGCAGCGTCCCCTGGCATTCGGGCTGAACGTCGAGGAGGTAATTGTCGGCGGTGGTAAACATCGTTTTGGCAAGCCCTTCCCACGTCTTGGTGATCCGAGCTACCTCTTGGTCGCCAGCATCGACGATCGAGAAGTTCCAGGCTCGCCAGTTCTCGGCGCGTATCTCACCGATCTTCTGATCCGTGGTGTCGTGGAGTCCGAAGTTGATCTTGCCGATCATGTTCTTCTGTCGGATGGTTCCGAGCGGAGACCCGGTGCCGTCGGCGACCTGGACGGTGGATTTCATGATCTTGCGGGGTCGGACTACCTC
>CAXMOL010000107.1:0-27079 GCA_964194935.1 uncultured Kiloniellaceae bacterium | reverse complement strand
TCGGAGCCGTAGGCGACTCCGACCGAGGTTCCAATGCGAAATTGCCTCGGCGGGCCACCTGCCTCATTGACGATCTTGGCCGCCCCCATGACACCGTTGGGAATCGATACCTCGACGTCGTCGCGGGTGAGCAATCGAGTGGAGCGCAGACCGATCCTGGTCACCTCACCTCGCTCACCGCTATCGAGGCTGATGAAGTCGCCTATCTCATAGGGCCGGTCCGAGAGGATGGCGACACCCGCGAACAGATTCGACAGGGTGTCCTGAGCAGCAAAACTGAGCGCTAAGCCGACGATGCCGGCCGACGCCACCCAGCCGGTGACGTTGATGTCCCAGATGACCAGAACCATGTAGACGCCACCAACGAAGAACACCACCGCAGCAGCGTTGGATAGCAACGGTTCGGTGGAGGGCTGGACGACTCCGAACCGATCCGGGCTCCGTTTCATGGTGCCCAGCAGCAACCTCAAGAATCGAAGTGCAAAGACGACCCAGACGATGACCAAGATGGTCTGGACCACCAGCACAGTGTTTCTTTCCAACGCGCCGCCAAGATCAAGGCGATACGTAGCGAGAACCAAGCCCACCAGTCCGACCGTCGTAAAGATCGGACGATGCATGAGGTCCAGGAGCTTGTCGTCGAAATCGGTCTCCGAGCGCTTGACGAGCCTCCGGAGAAACCCGGTCAGCAACCAATCAAACAGCCTCGCCAGCACCACGAATAGGACCACGATTGCCAGCGCTTCAAGGTAAGGAAATCGCTCGAAGAAGTCGACGATCTCGCGCCACACATCAGACATCCGTTCCCACCGCTCCTGTCCTTTGCCCTTGCCCAGAAACTGTAGGTGACGCGCACCCTTGTAACGCGGCTATACCGTGCAGCTAGGTGCAGCGACACGAACCGCGGCCGGTCTACCTTGAGTCCGCACATGTCGCACCGAGCACCGCTGGCCGCCGTCGACTATGACCGCAAGTGGTTTGTCATGGTTGCCATTGCGATGGGGATCTTCCTAGGAACCATCGACGGGAGCATCGTCAACGCTGCGCTTCCGACTCTGGTCATCGAACTTGACACCACCTTCAGCGCCATCCAGTGGGTCGTCCTCGGCTACCTGCTCACCCTCGCCACGCTCACACTCGGCGTGGGGCGGCTGGGTGACATCACCGGCAAGCGGCCCATCTACGCAGCCGGGTTTGGGCTCTTCACGCTGGCGTCGATGCTGTGCGGGCTGGCGCCGTCGGTCGGGTTCCTGATCGGATTCCGCATCCTGCAGGGAGTGGGGGCATCCATGATCTTCGCTCTCGGTTTCGCCATCATCACCGAGTCCTTCCCTCCTGAGGAGCGCGGCAGGGCCTTGGGGATCATTGGGTCGATCGTCTCGGTCGGCATCGCCATAGGCCCGGCCCTCGGGGGGATCATCATCGACGCCCTGTCGTGGCACTGGATCTTCTTCGTCAACCTGCCGGTTGGGATCGTCGGAACCTGGACGGCGTGGCGCTTCGTGCCCGATGTGGCGCCACC
The DNA here is from genome assembly GCA_964194935.1 of uncultured Kiloniellaceae bacterium. Taxonomy (GTDB): domain Bacteria; phylum Actinomycetota; class Acidimicrobiia; order Spongiisociales; family UBA11373; genus JACZWZ01. Next base: position 25,557 of record CAXMOL010000107.1, on the reverse strand, counting down.
GGGCCGCCAGAGGTTCGACTTCCTCGGGGCCGGCGCCTTTTTTGCCACCCTGCTGTCGCTGATGCTGGCGCTCACACTGGCGCAGAATCGAGGCTTTACCGCTCCGGTCATCGTCGCATTGCTAGCTGTCTTCGCGGTTGGACTCACGATCTTCATCAGTTTCGAGCGACGGATCGACCAGCCGATGCTCGACCTCACGCTGTTTCGCAATCCACTGCTGACGGTCAACCTCGTCATGGGATTCCTCGTGTTCGTCGCCATCGTCGGGGCGCTCATCCTGCTTCCGTTCTACCTACAGGACGTGCTGGGCTACGACGTACGCACGATGGGACTACTACTGGGGGTGATCCCGCTCGGCCTGGGTGTGGCGGCGCCGATCAGTGGTGCGTGGTCGGATCGGATCGGGCCTCGACCGGTGCTCGTGGTCGGGCTCGTCGTGATGCTCCTGGGTTTCGGCGGCTTCACCACGCTCACGACGACGACTTCCACCCTGCGGTACTTCGTCCTGGCCCTCCCGATCGGGATCGGCATCGGCATTTTCCAGTCCCCGAACAACAGTGCGGTGATGGGAGCTGTCTCCGGCGAGCGGCTCGGCGTGACTTCCGGAATGCTCACCATCACCCGTATTGCCGGACAGATCAGCGGTATCGCCGTGCTCGGAGCGTTGTGGGCTGGTCGAGTGGCGGCCCGGAGCGGAACCGGCGACCCGACCAAGGCTCCCCCTGCCGCGCAGGTCGGGGCCCTCACCGACACCATGACCGTCGTCGTCGGCCTGGTCCTGTTCGCTCTGGCGCTGGCGATCTGGAGTCTGTGGCAGGACCGGAGGAGCCGGCGGGTCGTTGGCTGAGACAGCTGGCGAAGCGGTTGGTCAGGTCGAGGCAAGCCATGTCGGTTGGATGTAGCGCTGGTCGAACGCATCTCGCTACATTCCGCCGCGACGACGGCCATGATTCCTCAATCTCGAGAGCACCCACTTGATCCACACGACGCAACTCCCCGATCTCCTCCTCACACCCCACGAGTTCACCGTCCCCATGGACCACGACCGGCCGGACGCAGACTCGATCACCGTGTTCGCCCGGGAGGCCCGACGGCCCGGAGCTGAAGCCGCAGAGCTGCCCTGGCTCGTCTTTCTGCAGGGAGGTCCCGGACACGAGAGTCCGCGACCACCGAACCGAAACGGCTGGATCGGGCGCGCCGTCGAGGACTACCGGGTGTTGCTCCTCGACCAACGGGGCACCGGGTTGAGTTCACCTCTGGTGGCGCAGACACTCGCCCACCTCCCACCCGAAGAGCAGGCGCGCACTTTCATGAACTTTCGCGCCGATTCCATCGTCCGAGATCTCGAGTGCATCCGCCGCGAGCTCATCGGGGACGATCGCTGGAGTCTCCTGGGACAGAGTTACGGAGGCTTCTGCGCCGTGCACTATCTCTCCGTGGCGCCACAGGGGCTACGCCAGGTGATGATCACCGGAGGTCTGCCCCCCACTGGCCGCGACGTCGATGACATCTACCGAACCACGTACCCCATCGTCGCCGAGCGCAACCGGCGTTACTACGAACGATATCCGGAGGACGCCGACAGAGTCCAGGCCATCATGCGCCATCTCGATGTGAACCGGGTCCCGTGGCCCGGGGGCGAACGACTGTCACCACGTCAGCTGCAACAGCTCGGACTGGCGCTCGGCATGAGCGATGGGGCCGAGAAGATCCACTACCTCGTGGAGCAAGCGTTCGTTTCGGGACACGCGGGACCGGAGATTCGCGAGGCATTCGTCATGGGAGTAGCAGCGGAGCTTCCGTATCTGCTGGATCCCATCTTCTCGATCCTGCACGAAGCGGGCTACTGCGAGGGTGGCTCATCGCGCTGGTCGGCTGAGCGGGTGCGTGGAGACTATGCGCAATTCGACCTCTCCAGCGATGGGCCGCCGCACTTCACCGGCGAGATGATCTATCCATGGCAATTCGAAGAGTACGAACAGCTGGCGCCGTTTCGGGAGGCCGCGGAGATTCTCGCGGACTACGACGACTGGCCGGCGCTCTACGACCTCAAGCAGCTCGGGGCCAACGAGGTTCCCTGTGCCGCTGCTGTCTACCCCGACGACATGTACGTGGCGCCTGGCCTATCGCAGGAGACCGCGGCGCGGATCCAGGGAATCGAGGTGTGGCTTGCCGACGGATACCAGCACGATGCACTGCGCGTCGTCGGCGAACCGATCCTCGATCGGTTGATATCGATGCTCTCTCCCTAGAGGCCTACATCAGTCCAGATGTTGACTCACCTCTAGCGACTCATCTTCAGGCGCGCACGCGCTCCGACTTCGAGTCGTAGAGGGGCCGAAGCGACGCCACGGCGGGATAGAGCGTGCCGGCAATGTCGACTTCCCACTCAGAGGCGTCCAAATAGGCCTGGGTGATCGGCTCGTCGGCTTCGATCATGGAAAGTCCGACGGCGCCACCCAGAGTGAACCCGTAGGAGGCGGAACGAATATCTCCTACCGGACGTCCGTTGCGGTGGACGATTTCGGCGTGGAACATCAGCGGCGCAGGGTCTTTGACCAAGATCTGTACCAGCCTTCGAGTTGGCGGCCCCAGCGCCTTCTTTGCCGCAGTCGCCTCAGATCCGATGAAGGACTTGGTCAGGTCGACCGCGAATCCCAATCCAACCTCGAACACATCGTCGGTGTTGTCCATGTCGTGGCCGTAGTCGCGATATCCCTTCTCCATTCGCAGACTCCCCAGAGCCTTGAGGCCGGCGTGCCGCAAATCGAACTCAGCCCCGGCTCTGACCAGACGGTCGTAGACGTGGACAGACTGTTCGGCGGGAACGTAGAGCTCGTAGCCGAGCTCACCTACGTAGGTGATGCGAACGCAAAGGACTCTGGCGAAGCCAACGTCGATCTCGCCTGCGCTTCGGAAGGGGAAGGTGTCGTTGGACAGATCGACCGAGGTCAGACCCTGTAGGAGCTCACGCGAACGCGGGCCCTGAACATTGATCTGGGCGTAACCGGAGGTCAGGTCGGTGATCGACGCCTGCATGTCAGCAGTGATGTGACGCTGCATCCATGTTTCGACGTGGCGGTGAGCGGTATCGGTGGCAACCACCCAGAACCGTCCCTCATCGAGCTTGGTCACGGTGAGGTCGGCTTCGAGTTTGCCTGCATCGTTGAGCCACGGGGTGTAAGTAATGACCCCGGGCTCGCCGTCGACCCGGTTGGCAGAAAGGCGCTCCAACAGCCCACCTGCATCACGGCCCTGGACGAGGAACTTCGACATGAACGACATGTCCATCAAGGCCACTCCCTGGCGAGCCGCCTCGTGTTCGGCCTGCCAGTAGGGGAACCAATTCTCCCGGCCCCATGAGAGGCGCTCGACAACCGGGTCCATCCCTTCCGGGGCGTACCAGTCCGGGCTTTCCCAGCCGCTCACATCGCCAAAGTAGGCACCCCTTGCTGCAAGTCGATCATGGATCGGGGAAAGCTTGATGTTGCGCGCCGTTTCCATCGATCGAGTCGGGTAGTGGCTCTGGTACACCATTCCGAGTGCCTCCACCGTGCGCACAGCGCGGTACTCGGGGTTGCTCTGGTAGCGGTGGAGACGGTCGATGTTGAAACCGGTGACGTCGACGTCTGGCCGGCCTTCCACGATCCAGTGGGCCAGCATTCGCCCCATGCCACCGCCGGTGAGGATGCCGATCGAATTCAGACCTGCAGCGACGAAGTAGTTGCGCAACTCCGGCGCCTCCCCGACAACCGGTTGCAGGTCGGGGGTAAAGCTCTCCGGTCCGCAGAAGAGCTTGCGGATTCCCGTCTCCTGCGAGACCGGTATCCGCCCCATCGCCTTCTCGACATAGGGACCCATCCGATCCCAATCCGGAGGAATCTCCCCAAAGGAGAAGTCCTCGGGCACGGCGTCGACCATCCATGGAGCGCACACCGGCTCGAACAGTCCGATCATCAGACCGTCGCCCTCCTGGCGGTAGTAGCCGTATGAGGCCGGATCCTCGATCACCGGCCAGGAGCTGGACACGCCGGGGATCTGGTCGGTGAGTAGGTAGTAGTGCTCGGCAGCCTGAAGTGGGATGGTCACGCCGACCAGGTCGCCGAGTTGGCGGGCCCACATCCCGGCACAGTTGACCACGTACTCGGCTTCGATGTCGCCGACCGGTGTCTGCACACCGGTGACGGCTCCGCCATTTTGGGAAAAGCCGGTCACCGGTACCCCCTCGATGACCTTGACCCCCAGCTTCCTTGCCCCAGCGGCCAGCGACATCGTCACGTCGGCAGGGTTCACCCTCCCGTCCTCTTCTACATAGAACCCGGCGAGGATGTCATCGGTGCGAGCGATCGGAAACAGCTGGCCCACCTCAGCTGCCGAAATCTCATGGACGTCGATCCCGCAATACCGGTTGAACGCTGCCGTGCGGCGGTACTCCTCGAGTCGGTCCGGCTCGGTAGCCAGTTCTACAAATCCAATCGGCTGGAACCCTGTCGCCAGCCCGGTTTCGGCTTCGAGCCTGGAAAACAGGTCCCTGGTGTAGGTTCGCATCTCAGTCGAAGTCTGCGAGGTCGAACCAAAAGTCACCATCAGCCCGGCGGCATGCCACGTAGTGCCTGACGTCAGGCGGTCGCGTTCGAGTACTACGACGTCGGTCCACCCCATGTGGGCCAGGTGATAGGCGACGCTGCACCCGATCACCCCGCCCCCAACGACGACGACCCTGGCCCGGTCGGGGAGAGTGGCGCTGGGAGATGCTCGGGTACTCAAAGCGTGTTCAGGCTACAGCGCCTACCTTGGAGGGCATCGAGGTGCCGGTATGGGAGAACCGACTCGAACCTCCACGCAGAAGCGCTCAGGGCCGAGTCCGAAGCGAGTCCGCCACCAAGAAGGCTTCTGACCTGGGTGAATGACAGGTTGCAGCGGTGGTTGCACCGCCGACGGCCGCCGCGATAATCCGCATCATGAGAACTCATCTTGCGCGTGTACTGATCGTGATTCTCATCTTCATCGCGGCTTGCGCCTCGGATGAACCAGCCCAACCATTGCAAGCCGTCACGACCCGGGCCCAAGCAGTGGCGGATTGGCTCGACATCGATACCTCCACCACTCCGCTGACAACATCGCAGCAAGTGCCCACCTGTTCCGGAGCCCGAGGGGCTAGCGCAAGCGTCGAGGTAGCGGGGGAGGGGCGAGTCGATCTCGATGCGTTGGCGACGTTCGTTGCGGCGCAATTCGCCGACGTCGCACAGGCCTCCTACTTCGGTGGCCTCGGCCATCCCCACGGACTCGCCTGGGTCGTATTCGACGACGGGTCCAAATTGACGATGATCGATTCATACGGAACCGTCAACACGTTGTTCATGACCGTGTCCGACTGTCACTCCTAGTTCTGACAGTCGGTCACGTTGCCGGGATAGAGGGGAAGGCGATTAGCGAACAACCAACGCATTGGCTCGAACGGAAAACGTGACAGCCCACATCTGACGGCCAGGCTTCGTTCGTCGCAAAGGGCACAAATGAGGCCGCATCGAGAACGGGCTGCGCCAAAACGCAAAACCCGACGCCGCTGGCTAGCCCGGGCCTCCAATGTCGAGGCAGTAGGCCTCGTACACGAGATCCGAACCCCGCTGCCGGTGGCGGCTCAGCTGCTGGATCAACTCCAGAGCGGCCTCTCGCACGGCCCGCACGGCATCGACATCACCGTCCGAGTCAAAGCTACGGATCAAGTCGCCGACCTCGACGAATTCGATCGTGAGCTGGCGGTGGTCGGCATACAGGTCCTCGGCATGGCTGGCGAGACGCGGGGTGTCCTGCAGAATCTGGGCAATGATTCCCTGGTCGCTCTCAACCTCGCGAATATGGTCATCGAGGGCCAGCTCGAGCGCTCGTAGGTGGCGGGCGAGATCTTCGACCCAGGACGGAGTCCCCCTGGGCAAGGTGAGCACGGCCTCGAACTCGATCATCGTCTCGTGCAGGGCCCGCCGCTTCCGCCGGGCCATCTGAATGGCGGATCGATCGGTCATGACATGAACCAAGCTCTCTTCACGTAGCGTGGACAATTCCACACACAGACCTTGCTCACCACGATGGCAGCAGCCCGGGGCAGCCGATAGAGGCTATCGGCCTGGAGTCCCGTTTGACCTCACGGTTGTGCACGCGTGAGGCAGCGACTCACCGCCCCGATACTTCACGCTCGGTTATTGACGCGCGGCTTCAGTGGAGGATGGCGATCTCCGCGATTACCCAGGCAAGAACCACGGCGCCGAGGGCCACAGTCGCGAATACTGGAAGCGATCGCAGTAGGGATGGGAAAGGGATGCCAGTCGCCTGCTACTCGGCCACAGGCGACTGGTAGGAGGTTTGCTCGTGGCGAGGGATCGGGTGTCTGACAAATAGACGTTCGACCCTGGCATCGAACCAGTCCATTTGGTAGCTGTGGACCTGAGGGCTCTGTTTCGGAGGGTCATGCACCGAATTCTGCTGCGGAATCTTGACGGTGGGGGCAATCAGCTGCCGGCCAGCGTGGCGTGGATACCAAGACGCGACGGACATCCTGTCGACGGCCAAGGGTCGGGGCGATGAGCGAGATCGAGACCCCGGAGCGGTCACTGCGGGCTGAAGTCGCCGCGATTCGTGATTCTCGAGCCGATGCAACTGGAGCCGAGCAATATCCGTTCGTGACGATCTCTCGGCAGGCAGGGGCCGGCGGACAATCACTCGCCCAGACGATGCTCGAGGTTTTCGCCCGGCAGGACGATGTTGCCCTGTTCGGAGGTTGGCACGTCTTTGACCGGAGGTTGTGTGAGATCGTCGCTGAAGACCCGAAGCTGGTCGGGTCGCTGGAATCGTTGGTCACAGAAGCGTATCGCTCGAGAACCGAGGACTTTCTCCGCAACCTGCTGACCACGACGACCGATCAGAATTTCGTCATGGAAGGGGTGTTCCGCAGCGTCCGGACTGTGGCGGGTATGGGCAAGGCCATCATTGTCGGCCGCGCCGGTTCGCAGGTGACCAAAGACATGGGCTCTGGCCTCTCACTCCGCCTCGTCGCCCCCGAGGCGGTGCGCATCGCACGATTGATAGAGCAGCACGCCATCGATGAGCGCGCCGCCCGGGACCAGGCCCGGAAGCGAGATGCGCACCGAGCGAGGCTCTTGCGGCGACACTTCCGAACCGACATCGACGATCCGCTCGGTTACGACGCCGTGTGGAACACAGCCAGGGTCACAACTGAGGAGATAGCCGAGTCCGTTGCCGCGATCCTGCGTCGGCGTGACACGGCTCGGTAGCGGTGTCTGGATTGGCCACAGTCCGCTGCCATCAGGCCCCGGGTGGACACCGTTGGATCGGCCGGGCATGACGAAACGCGTAATGATCGGGCACTTCCTCACCAGGACCCAAGCCGCTCAGCAGGCGCACACCGACCTGCTGGAGGTACAACTGAGGCCCGACCTGCTTCGGCTAAGAGGCCTCTGGCTCGAAGAGACCTACTTGGGGTTCCAGTTCGATGAACACGGCACACTGCGTGAGATAGGAGATGTCGTGCTATCGCTCAAAGAGCGACACGCCGACGTAGCGATCGCCGATTGGCTCGCCCGTTCCCATCCACTACTCGGGAGCATGTCACCACTGGCATGGATCCAAAGTGGGAGGCGACGCGAAGCCGTTCTTGACGCTGCAGCATCATCGGGACCGATCGACGATCCCGACGGATCGTAAGGCAAGATGAGCAAGCTGATGCTCAGATGGGTAGACACGCATGGCGAGTCTGTATTCGCTCATGACTCCGGCATCCTCCTGAGCGAGTGCCCGGTACCAGGTTCGATCCCTCAGCACCCCTGTCAAGACTTCGCCACTAGTTTTCCGTTTTCGGTCACCCTCAGATGACTCGAACCGAACTCCCGGTGATATCGGAATGACCTCCGGGTGGGTGGGGGCGTTCTGCGGCGCTCGGGGACCGGAACCGAAGCGGCTTAGTCCTCCGCATGTGCCTCTGGGTAGAACCGCCGCCTCGCCCACAGAGCGACGTAGACCAGGCCGATCAGCACCGGTACCTCGATCAGCGGTCCCACGACCCCGGCCAGGGCCTGGCCTGAGGTGATTCCGTACACCCCGATGGCCACTGCGATAGCCAGTTCGAAGTTGTTGGAGGCCGCGGTAAAGGCGAGGGTTGTGGTCCTCGGGTACCCGATTCGAAGGCGCAGCCCGACGGCGAACGACACGGCCCACATGAGCCCGAAGTACGCCAGCAGCGGGAGGGCGATTCGAGCAACATCCAGCGGTTTGGAGGTGATCGAATCGCCTTGGAGGGCGAAGAGCACCACCACTGTGAACAGCAGCCCGTATAGCGCCCACGGAGCGATCTTCGGGAGAAACTGGTTCTCGTACCACTCCACTCCCATCTTTCGCTCTCCCCACCTGCGGGTCAGATAACCCGCCACCAGAGGGACCCCGAGGAAGATGAGCACGATGCGGGCGATCTCCCACAGCGACACATCAAGGGTGCTGGTCTCCAGACCGAGCCAGCCGGGAAGCAGTTGCAGGTAGAAGTACCCGAGCAGCGAGTAGGCGACGATCTGGAAGATCGAATTGAGCGCAACCAGCACCACCGCGGCTTCCCGATCGCCGCAAGCAAGGTCGTTCCAAATGAGCACCATCGCGATGCAGCGGGCCAGACCAATGATGATCAGCCCGGTCCGATACTCCGGGAGGTCGGGGAGCATTGCCCAGGCGAGGCCGAACATCAGCGCCGGGCCGACTAGCCAGTTCAGCACCAGCGAGGCGGTTAGCAACGTCCGGTCGGCGGCCACCTCAGTCACCTTCGAATAGCTGACCTTGGCCAATACCGGGTACATCATCGCTAGCAACCCCACGGCGATGGGGAGAGAAACTGAGCCGATCTTGGCCGTGTCGAGGGCATCGTTGAGGTCCGGCAACAGGCGGCCCAGTCCGAGCCCCGATCCCATGGCCAGCAGGATCCACACTGGCAAGAAGCGGTCCAGCAGCGACAGCCGAGCCAATACCGCTCGTTCTTCGGAATTCCCGGTCATGGTCATGCGAGCCTTCCCGAAAGGATTGGAACCAACTCAGGCTCGGATACTCGGCCACCGAGCACGATGACGACACGTCTCACGGCACAAAGAGTATCGAAGTCACCAGGTCGGACGCTTCAGCACCCCTATCGAAACTTGACCGCTCTCGGAGTCCCGTTTGAGTTGATCCTGGCCCCGCAGCCGGGGAGGCATTGATTGCAATAGGGCCCACTGGGATGGGAACGGCCAGCAGAAGGCGCAAGATCCAGATGTCCGGTAACAACCATTACCGGACACTGGCTACGCCGTTTGATGCTTCGCTAGCCTCCCGAGGGGAGGGGGTTCGTCGAGTCGATGGACCTGCGGTCGTATTCGATGAGAAGCACACTTGGATGGCTGTTCGCTCTCTTGCTCGTTTTGGGTGCCTGTTCCTCTGGGGCCAGCAGTGAGGACTTGGCAGCCTCGGTCGATCTCGCAGAAGGCCCGGCAACAGATCCGCCGCCAGAAGCGGCCGAGATCCTCGAAGAGGAGATCGCGGCTCTAAGCGGCCGCCTCCCCCAGGAGGCACCGCTGCCGATTGGGTGGTCACGTATCCCACACGACGAAGCAGTCTTCGGATCTGAGAGCGGTGAGGAAATGCTGAGCGTGGTCTCCGGAGGTCCGGGTTTGGTGGCAGTTGGATTTTCGGGCGACTATGGAGACGGCAGCAGCGATGCCGCGGTGTGGACTTCTCTTGATGGGATGACATGGTCCCGGATCCCCGACGACGAGGCAGTCTTTGGCGGAGAGTCTGCACAGACGATGAGCAGCGTGACCGTCGGTGGTCCCGGCCTGGTAGCGGTCGGCGCGGACGGCAACAGTTACGGCGACAATCCGGATGCCGCAGTGTGGACGTCTGTTTATGGGATCGTCTGGTCCCGGGTCCCCCACGACATGGACGTTTTTGGTGGGGGCGAGATGCGAAGCGTGACCGCCGGAGGTCCTGGGCTGGTGGCGGTCGGCCAAGAAGGTACCGGCTACACCGACGAAGGCCGCCCAGGTCGCCGGGATGCCGCGGTGTGGACTTCTGTTGATGGGATCACTTGGTCGAGAGTCCCCTACGACGAAGCTGTCTTCGGAGGACCGAGCAACCAATCGATGGTCAGCGTCACAGTCGGAGGCCCCGGGCTAGTAGCAGTCGGATGGGACGACACCAACGCCGCGGTGTGGACCTCTGTCGATGGGATCACCTGGTCTCGGGTCCCCCATGACGAATCGGTATTCGGTCGTGTCGGCAGACCTTCGATGGTCAGCGTCACTGCCGGGGGCCCCGGTCTAGTCGCCGTCGGATCCGACGACTCCGATGCGGCGGTATGGACCTCTGTTGATGGGATCACCTGGTCCCGCATCCTCGACCACCAAGACGTCTTCGGCGAGCCGGGCCTGCTACGGATGACTGCTGTCACCGCCACAGAATCGAGCCTCGTTGCAGTCGGATTCGAACGACCTGGAGGAACCTCGCCCGTAGGTTTCGGCGAGGACGACATTGTGGAGGCGGCGGCGGTATGGACCTCTGTTGACGGGCTCACCTGGACTCGGGTCCCCCACGACCAGACGGCCTACGGTGCACCGCATAACCAGGAGATGTTGAGCGTGACCGTATGGGGACCAGGTCTGGTGGCAGTGGGACAAGTAGGAAGGTCGTTTTACCGCGGGTACCCCAGCCTCCATGCGGCGGTATGGGTGACGACGCCCTAGGACGCCCGGGTCACGCTTCCCGTTCGGGCTAAACGTCTGGGTGTTCGCGAATCGCCTTCCCTCTATCCGCAGGACCCGCCACACCCGTACTGTCCCGCGGTACGGCCATAACGTCTGATCACTCCCCTTCTAGGCCGCCAGGCCGAAAAGCACTTCTTCGTCTGGCTCAGATCGAGGCCTTCAGCACCCCAAATCTCCCCAAGAGCGAGGACTCACCTGGAAGATTCTTCAGGTGATATTGACGAGCAGTGGGGGATGGTGGGGTGCTGTCGTCGTACTCCGGCTCAGAGCACCCACATCGGCCTTGGGAGGCCGAATGCAAAGATGTCCTCGAGGTTCTCCATCGTCCGCTTCAAGTCGCGCTCCAAGGCGTGGGGCAGTAGCAGCCGATCCACGACTTGGCCGCGGAATCTCGTTTGCTCCTCGGTTTCTAGAATCACAGTGAGCAGGAAGCTGCCCTCTGAAGCCTCGGCGAAGCGATATTCCTGATGCACCTCAGGAAGGCCGGAGACATTGGCGACAGACCGCACCAATTCGTACCTGCGCATCTCCGTGAGGACGATTTTGCCCTCTAGGGGACGACCTAGAACCTTGTAGTAGAACGAAACCGTGTCGCCAGGATCACTCCACCTACCGCCATGAGGCTCCCCAGTGATACCGGTCAACCCGGAGTACCAGTTCGGCCAGTGGACGATTTCGCAGAGATACTCGAAGCCCTCATTCAATCGCCCCGGGAGAGTGTTGCTCAGTTCGATTCTCATTGGTCTCACCTCGCGAGTGGGTCGTAGGCGAAGGAGCACGAGACGATCCGCGCCCACCCGCCCGCCAAGCCCCCAGTGTGAATGCCTGGACCAAGGATCGCCTATCTATCGATCACCGAAGCAGAGTCAAAGGCCCCAAATCTGAATCGTTGACGCCTCGGGTGACATTTACGAGCGGTGGGGGAAGCGATCGGCGCCCATCTCATTGATCGCCCATCGTCGAAGTGCGAACGATCCTGACAGAACGACCCGATCTCCTCTTCCAAGAACGTGCTTGTCACTCTGCGTGAGATCCCAGACTTCATGGACGCGATCCCGACGGACCGACAGGTGATCTCTTACTGCAAGTCGGGGTATCGCTGCGCTCTATCGATTCCGGTGCTTCATGTCCTCGGATTCGACACCGCAAAGTGCTTCACCGGAAGCTGGAACGCCTGGGTTGAGGCTGGGGAACCGATCTCGACTGCCTAGACCGATTCTCGGTTGACGCGGAGGGTCCGAATTGTCGGGCCCTCCGTCGCGTCTCGCTTACACGCGACTTCGAGCGTCATTACCCCGCCATCCGCCAAGGTGACGGAAGGTCACCAGCGAAGGTGGGGTCGAATCGGCTCAGCGGTCCTCAGCCGGTATTCCTCAAACCGGTGGCGATGCCGTTGATGGTCAACAGCAGGGCTCGTGCCAGGGCGTCTTCCCCGGTGTCGGTGTCGCGTGCTCTCGCCAGCAGCGCCACCTGAAGCAGGTTGATTGGATCCAGGTAGGCATCGCGCACGCTCAGGGTGCGGTGCAGGGTCGGATGGGTGCCGAGCAACTCGTCGTGTCCGAGGAGTCCGGTCACCTCATCGACAGTTCGCCGGTGCTCCTCAGCGATCACATCGAATATTCCGTGGAGGTGTTCGGGCACCAGCGTCTGAACATATTGCCGCGCCACCGCCAAGTCGGTCTTGGCCAAGGTCATCTCGACGTTGGCGATGAATGTGCCGAAGAATGGCCACTCGGCGAACATCTCCTGCAACGTTTCGCCGCGCCCCAGTCGGCGAGCCGCAGCCAGTCCACTACCGACTCCGAACCAACCGGGGAGGACGTGGCGGGTCTGGGTCCACCCGAACACCCACGGAATTGCCCGCAGTCCGCTCAGTCCGAACTCAGCCCCGGGGCGCATCGCGGGGCGAGATCCGATGTTGAGCTCTCCCAGTTCGGCAACCGGCGTCGCCGCCCGGAAGTAGTCAAGGGTGCCGTCTGCGTCCACGAACCCCCGGTAGGTGGCATAAGCGGCCTCCGATACTGTCTCCATCGTCTCGAACCAGTGATCGAGGGTCGGCTGGGATCGCCGTGCGTGGCGGTGTAGCAGCGACGCCTCCAGCACCGCCGACAACATCAATTCCAGGTTGCGCTCGGCGAGATCTGGGAGCCCGTACTTGTCGGAGATCACCTCGCCCTGCTCGGTGAGTTTGATCGTTCCGTCGACGGTTCCGTACGGCTGGGCCAAGATGGCCTCGTTGGTAGGGCCGCCTCCCCGTCCGATCGTGCCGCCCCGGCCGTGAAACAGGGTCAGGTGCACCCCGTGGCGTTCGGCAGTCTCATGCAGGGTGCCAGCGGCACGGTACAGCCCCCATTGCGAAGTGGTGATCCCGCCGTGCTTCGAGGAGTCGGAGTAACCCAGCATCACCTCCTGGTGATCCCCCCGCAGCTCTACGAGGCGGCGGTACTCGGGATCGGACAGCATCTCGTCGAGGATCGCGCCGGACCTGGCTACCTCCTGGGTCGTTTCAAACAGCGGGACCAAACCGATACGGGCCACGCCCGTGGAGAGATTGATGAGCCCCGCATCTCGGGCCAGCACCGCAACCGCAAAGACGTCGGTGGCGTCGGCGGTCTCCGAAACGATGTATGAATCGATCACCTCGTCACCGAACCGATCGAGCGCCTCGCCGATGACTGTGAAGGTGCGCTGCGTATTGCGATTGGCGTCCGACACCTCGAAGGTCGGGCTGCTGAGCGGACGACGGGATTTGAGCTCCTCGGTCAGTACGTGGAGTCGGGCATCACGGGTGAGGTCGCCATAGGCGATGCCGGTGACGTGCTCGTACACCTCGCCGAGCAGCTCGTGGTGCTTGGCGGCGTGCTCGCGGATGTCCATGGTGGCGAGTCCGAACCCGAAGGCGGCAACCCGGCGCATCAAGCGGGTGACCATGCCGTCGGCGATGAGGCCACCCCGGTTGTCGGCCAGCGAATCGTGGATGAGCCGCAAATCGGCCAACAACTCGCCGCCACCCGAGTAGCCAGGTTCGCCATCGCCCAACCCATGCCCAGTCAATCGCAGCCGAGTCGCCTGGAGGCGAGCATGGATGAAGGCACACTTGAGACGGTACGGCTCGCCGGCGCTAAGAGTGGCAAACCGGTCCCAGACCGCCGGCATGAGATGTCGGTCCTGTTGAATCGACTCTCCCAAGGAGTCGGCGACGGTGGCGATACGTTCCGACGTCGACAGCGCCGCCGACAACTCCTCGACGGCGGCGGTGAGCATTCGCAGCCCACGATCATGCTGCAGCTCCAAGATCTGCAGCGTCAGCTCGGGTGTCACGTTCGGATTGCCATCACGATCGCCGCCCACCCAGGTGCCGAAGCGCAGCGGCACCGCCGCCGGATCGATCGGGGTTCCCAATGTGGCGAACTCGCGCTGCACAGTGTCGGTGAGCCGATCGAACGACGCCGTGGCGATCGCCTCCAGGTAATAGACCGCAGACTTCGCTTCATCGAGCGGAGTCGGCTTGATCATCCGCAACTCGTCGGTCTGCCACATGAGATCGACGGTTTCGGCCAATCGGCGATCGATGGCGGCCGTCTGCGACGGGGTTTGCCTCGGATCGGAGCGTTCCTTGAGCAACTCCGCCACCGTGGCGAGCTTGGTGAGCATCGATCGGCGCGCAGCCTCGGTCGGATGGGCGGTGAACACCGGGCGCACCTCCAGCCGATCGACTACCGCCCGAATCTCATCGACCGGGACTTCTGCTTCAATCACACGCCGCACGGTCGACTCGAGCCATCCGGCGCTGCGGCGCGATCGGGCGGTGAGCACGTCGGCGCGGTGAACCTGCTCGGCGACGTTGGCCAGGTAGAAGTAGGCGGTAAACGCCCGTGTGAGGACAATGATCGTGTCCAGATCCTGCTCGCCCAGCAGTTCGTCGAGACGGCGTGCCTTGAGCGCATCTGGTTCGCCACGAAGTGCCTTGGTGAAGGCCCTCACCTGTTCGACCAATTCGAGCAATTCCGGACCGACCTGGCGCACCAGCGTCTGCCCCAGCAGATCACCCAGCAGACGGATGTCCGCCCGGAGTGCGGCGTCGTCATCGAGCAGGTCAAATGTCACGACGGCGAGGGTACCCGGGAGCATTCGCTCCCAGCGCCGAAGTGCATTGGCATCCGCCACTGCTCGTAAATGTCACTCGAAGAATCTTCCAGGTTCCTGCCAGTGAGACCCCCAACAACCAAGGCTGAGAAACCCAACATCCTGTCAGCCACCAAATCCGGTCGTCTACCATCGCGGACCCCCCGACGAGATCAGCCCGTGAATTCAGCGCCTTGGCCCAACAGCGAACGCGACGCCTGCGGCGTCGGGTTCATCGCAGCGCTGGATCGGGTTCCGTCCTACCGAATGACCCGTCTGGCTGTGCAGTGCCTAGGGAGGCTCGACCATCGCGGAGCCGCTGCAGCCGATGGGACCGGAGACGGAGCGGGACTGCTGACCCAGATTCCCCGCAAGCTGATCGCAGCAGAGCTCGCCAAGCGCGACCTAGAAGTTCCCGCCGATCGGATTGCTGTCGTGATGGCCTTCATGCCGTTGCGTCGAGCCGCCGACGCCCGCAGCCTCGTGGCAGAGGCGCTCGAGGCCGAGAACCTGGATCTCGTCGAGTGGCGCTCGGTGCCCATCGACCCCTCTGTGCTGGGAGAACATGCACGACGCGAGATGCCGTTGGTCGAGCAGGCGATAGTTGTTGGAGACGAAGCTGGGGATGCTCTCGAGCGATCGCTCTACCTGGCCCGCAAGCGGATCGAAGGTGATGCGTTTGAGGGCCTGTCGATTCCTTCCGCTTCGAGCCGCACCATCGTCTACAAGGGCCTGTTCACGGCTAGTCGGGTGGCGGATTTCTACTGGGACTTGAGGGATCCAGAGTTCGAGACGGCCTTCGGCATCTTCCACCAGAGGTTTTCGACCAACACCTATCCATCCTGGGAGAACGCTCAGCCCTTCCGGATGCTGGCCCACAACGGCGAGATCAACACGATTCAGTCCAATCGGGCCTGGATGAGGGCCCGCGAACGCGGTGCCACTCCCGGGGTGTGGGACGGACGTCTCGGGGATCTGTTTCCGTTCCTCCAACCGGAATTGTCGGACTCGGGCCACCTGGACAACGCACTCGAACTGCTGGTGCGCAGCGGTCGGTCGCTGCAGCACGCCAAGGAGATGCTCATCCCGGCTGCCTGGGAGAACGTGAGTGATCTGAGCAAGGAACTAGTCGGGTTTTACGAGTACCACGCTTTCTTGTCCGAACCGTGGGATGGTCCGGCCGCCATCGCCACCACCGATGGCAGCTCGCTGCTGGCAGGCATGGACCGCAACGGACTGCGACCGCTTCGCTGGACACGCACCCCAGATGTCGTGTTGGTGGCTTCCGAGGCCGGCGTCTGTCCCGAAGAGGAGGTCCAAGCGATCGAGACCGGTCAACTCGGGCCAGGCGAAATGATCCTGTTCGACGGGTCGACGGGCGAAGTCCGCAGGGCCGACGAAGTAAAGGCCGAACTGGCCGCGGCTCGACCGTACGGCGAGTGGGTGACCTCGGAGACGTTGAAGATCCTGGCCCCCTTCGATCCTCTCGCCGACGACAGGTTCGATGCGGCCGCCCTTGCCAGAGCTTTTGACTACACCTCCGAGGAACAGCGCCTGATCCTCAAGGAGCTGGCCGTCGCCGGAAACGCGATCGGATCGATGGGCGATGACACCGGCCTGGCTGTTCTGTCAAGGCACCCGCGTCGGCTCACCCACTTCTTCCATGAGATGTTCGCCCAGGTGACCAATCCACCAATTGACCCGATCCGCGAGCGCTTGGTGATGTCGCTTCAGATCCAACTGGGCAAGCGCGGGCCATTACTGGAAGATGCCCCCCAACAAGCCCATCTGATCGAGTTGGCCAGTCCGGTGTTGTCGGATGCAGAGCTCGAAGAAATCGTTCGCTCCGGCGACCCGAAGTTCTTCCCCCATTGGATACCGGTCACCTGGGAGGCGGCCGCCGGGCCGAGTGCCATGGTCCGCCGGCTCGACGAGATCTGCGAGGAAGCCGTCCGAGCAGCTGGCCTGGGGGTGACCATCATCGTTCTCTCGGATCGAGAAACCGACGCCACTCACGCCCCGATCCCGATGGTGTTGGCAGTCGGTGCCGTGCACCATTACCTCATCGACGCCGGCGTACGAGGGAACGTCTCGATCGTGGCCGTGTCTGGCGAGTCGCGCGACCCACATGACATCGCTTGTTTGGTGGGCTTCGGAGCGTCTGCCGTCAATCCCTATCTCGCCATCGATCAGGTGAGGTCGCTGGCAGCTTCCGGAGAGATCGACGTTGACCCGATCACTGCCCAGGAGAACTACCGGGTGGGCCTGGAGACCGGGCTGCTCAAGATCATGGCCAAGATGGGCATCTGTACGCTCTCGGCCTACCGCGGCTCAGAACTATTCGAAGTGATAGGCCTTTCAGAGAAGGTGTGCCGTCGAGCATTCCGCAACGCTTCTCGCCGCCTGCGCGGCATCGGATTCGGAGAGATCGCACAGGATGCTCTGGAGCGCCACGAGGCATATGGGCGCAACGAACCGCTGGGGCCCGGCGGCTTCTACAAGCATCGGCGAGATGGCGAAAACCATGTGACCAATCCGCTGGCCGTACTGGCACTCCAGAAGGCAGTGCGATCGGACGACGCCGAGTCCTGGGACCGCTACGTAGTCGCCATCAGCGATCGCCCTCCGGCTCTCATCCGAGATATCTTGAGCTTCGTCCGTCGCGAGCCGGTACCGATCGAGTCGGTGGAGCCTGCAGAGACGATCATGGCCCGTTTCTCGTCTGCAGCGATGTCTCTGGGGGCGCTGTCGGCGGAGGCGCACGAAGCACTCGCGGAGGCCATGAACCGCATTGGTGGCCTCTCCAACTCGGGCGAAGGTGGCGAGGATCCGGCTCGCTACGGGGGCCCAAAGAATTCTGGCATCAAGCAGGTCGGATCCGCGCGTTTTGGAGTCACTCCGGCCTACCTGGCGTCGGCCCATGAGATCCAGATCAAGATAGCCCAGGGATCCAAGCCGGGCGAGGGTGGGCATTTGCCCGGGCACAAGGTCTCGGAGGAGATCGCCCGATTACGCCACACCCGCCCGCGTATCACCCTGATCTCGCCTCCGCCGCATCACGACATCTACTCCATTGAGGACCTGGCTCAGCTCATATACGACCTCAAGACATTCAGTCCAACCGTCCCGGTATCGGTCAAGCTGGTGAGTGAGCCCGGAATAGGAACGATCGCCGTCGGAGTCGCCAAGGCTGGAGCGGACGTCATCGTGGTGTCAGGTGCCGAGGGCGGCTCGGGAGCCTCACCTCTAGTGTCGATCAAGCACGCTGGGTCCCCGTGGGAGCTCGGCATCTCCGAGACGCACCATGCCTTGGTTGCCAACGGACAGCGAGAGCGAGTTGTGCTGGAGACTGACGGCGGCATGCGCACTGGACGCGACGTAGTGGTGGCGGCTTTGTTGGGCTCCGAACGGTTTGGCTTTGGGACACTCCCGCTGCTGGCAATGGGCTGCAAAATGGTGCGGCAGTGCCACCTCAACACTTGTCCGGTGGGCATCGCCACCCAGGATGAGGACCTGCGCGCCAAATTCACCGGCGCAGCCGATCAAGTGGAGATCCTGTTTCGCCTCCTCGCCGCCGAGGTGCGCCACCACCTCGCTCATCTCGGCGTCAAGACTCTGGGCGAGGTAGTCGGCCGAGCGGACCTGCTGCGCCCGACGGATCCAGCTCACCCGCTATCGCCGGACCTCAACGGGATGCTGATCAGCTATCAAGCTCGGGCGCGCCACGACGGATATCACCTCCCGGCGCTGTCGGAACTCGGTCAACGCTTGGTTGAAGATGCCGAGCCGGCCATTGCCGCCGGAGAGGCCGTCGAGCTGAGCTACCCGATCCGCAATCTCGATCGCACGGTGGGTACCCGCCTGGCGGGAGAGATCACCTCGCGCAACGGCAGTGCTGGCCTGGGCACTGGTTCGGTGACCGTGCTTCTTTCGGGAACGGCCGGGCAGAGCTTTGGCGCCTGGCTGTGCGACGGCGTGTCATTGCACCTTTCCGGTGTTGCCAACGACTACGTGGCCAAGGGCATGGGGGGCGGCGAGATCAGCATCGCGCCGCGCCAACTCGAGGGCGGTCCGTCCCACGCCGCTGGGAACGCGGTTCTCTATGGCGCCACCGGGGGCACGGTGTACATCGCTGGCCGAGTGGGCCAACGGTTTGCGGTCCGCAATTCTGGCGCGGTCGCTGTGATCGAAGGGTGTTCCGATCATGGCTGCGAGTACATGACCGGGGGCGAGGCACTGGTGCTGGGCGACATTGGGCGCAACTTCGGTGCGGGCATGACGGGTGGCCGAGCTTTCCTGTGGGATCCGACGACGGCCTCCAAGGCGCGGTTGGCAGACACAGCGCCGGCACCGCGTCGTCCCGATTCGACCGAATTGGATCGGATCGCCAATCTGGTGGAGGCCCACCACCGAGTCACCGGAAGTGCGCTGGCGGGCCGCATCCTCGACGACTGGGACAACGCCAAGCGTCTCTTCTGGGTCATGGAGCCCCTCGGGGAGATCGAGCCCGCTGATACCGCGATCGTGTTTGCCAGCTCCTCGGAGGACTAATCCTGCGGGAGGTTCGCTTATTTGACCGTCGTCTATCGCGACAGGGCTGTTGCGAGTCCCCCCGGAACAACCGTCTGAACTGCCCAACGACAAATAGCAGCGGTGATACGGCTCGCCGCCACGGTTCCGGAAGGATCCGACTCCGAGTGCTGTTGGGCCCACCATGCGTCTGCTTGTCGTGTCGTTCCTCATGGTTTTCGCTGCCTGTTCCTCGGATGCGACGATCACCGATACGACCGTCGTTGAGATCGAACTCGAATCCATCTCGGTGCCGGTTTCGCTGTACATCGTTGTTTCTGACACCGATGACGTGATCTCGTCAGTCAGGACCGCCGATGACCTCATCGAAATCGGGTCCCGGATGACCGAAATCTGGTCCCAGGCCAGCATCGCCCTCGAGATCGAAGTCGTCGGCGAGATCGTGGTGCCCGACGATGCGATTCAGGCGGTTGTCGACCGTGACGGCCAGAGCTTCTTGCGGGCGGCGGGGGAGGGGCGCTTTGAGATACCCAACCCCGGTGCGATCGTCGGCTTCTACGTGAAGGATGCCGGGGGAGCAAACGGATTCGCCCCGTTCGGGTCCCGCGTCTTCTTTGTCACAGATGAGCCGACGGTTCACGACGAGCGGGTGAGCAGCCACGAGATCGGACATCTCCTCGGACTGCCCCACGCTGGCGTCGACACCGACCGTCTCATGTTTTCGGGCACGAACGGCATGACACTGGCGCCAGAGGAGATAACGACGGCCCGGTATGTCGCCCAGGGGTTGCTCGATGACGTTCGCTAGGTCCTTGGCCTTCGTCGCGGTCTTCGGCGCATGCGCATCCGCGGCTGCACCGGTACCGACAGCCTCGCCTCCCGGCCAGATCGTCGTCGAGAACCACGGCGGAGCACTCGAAGGTCACACCCCACGGGGCTTTGCCGGTATGGGCACCGGTCTGTTTGTCGGTGACAATTTGAATCCGAGCTTCCCCGACGGCGACGGCGTGCAGATCTACCTGACCTTCGAATTACCCGGTCTGTTGGAAGCAGCCACAACAGCAACCCTTGAATCCGATGCCCTCGTTGTCCGCGGCTCGCCGTTCACCGACCTTGGTCCCCTAACTGCCGAAGTGGTGAGGTACGAGACATTTGGCCCGGCGCTTTTCGACCTGCAAGCAGCGACCGGCGCCGTCCCCTGCTCGCGAGTAGGTGAAGCCGGGATCGAGTGCGACGTGACGTCCGCCGTCCAGTCGGTGCTCGGCGAGGGCGTCGCGACTATCCAGATCCGCCTGCGTCTGGATCGACCTGGCGACAGTGACGGGAATCCAGACCTGGCGATGTTCTTCAGAACAGACTCCAATTCCAATGAGACAGGGCTCTTTACTCTCACGATCGAGCAGTGACGGTCCCCGCTCCGGTTTCCCCTTAGGTGTGTTGCTTGCGGTAGCGGCGGGCCCATCGCTCGGTTCGGGGGTCGTTGCTGGGCCGGGTCACTACCTGAGGTTCTCCGCCGGCACCTAGAGCGGTGAGCACGGCGCCGATCGTCTCGTGAGGTTGTTCAAACAGATTCTCTGTGGTGATGCGCAGCGGTTCGATCTCGTGATCGAGGTAGAAGCGCTCCCACCCGGTCTCCTGTTTGCGGATCTCATCGAACCGGTTGGTGATCGCGGTGGGGTCATAGGTGGCGAAGCGGCGCCGGGAACCGGCCCACCAGCGACCGGTGCGACGCGCCAAATCCAATGAGACGGCCTGCGAAATCCGATCGAGTCGGGTGAGCGAGATCCAAGTGGCATCTCCAATCCAGTCCAGGGTCGGTTGGTTGGATCGCAGCGGCTCGAAATGATTGAAATGCACCTTCACCCCGAAATACCCGCCGACGGTCCGGATGGCACGCACCCGTTCCAGGTAATCGGACAGGGCCAGTTGCCCCCACCGATCGGCCAATTCGCGGCGGACGAGGGGATTGAGGTACTCGGCCGGGACGCCCATCCCGGCTGCTTCGAGGCTGCGTGCGAGCATCGTGCTGCCGGTGCGCGGCAGCGAGGCAATCACGTAGCTGCGTACCGGTCCCGACCAGGTCGGATGATCTTGCTCGGCTCCGGTGCGGCGCGGGTCGCTGCTCATCGTGGCGTTCTACCAGCCCGGCGGCGGCAATGCCGGTCCGTTACCGTTGCCGCAGAGGGAGGAGAACCAATGAGATCTCGCAGGTTGCTGGCGTTCGCTCTGGTCGTAGGTCTGATGGTCGCGCCGGCCGTGACCGCAGCGGCAGGGGATTCCCCCGATGATCGGGCCCGGGTGAGCTTCGTCACCGGGACGATCGACGAACACGGCGAACTGTGGCTCAAGGCCGGCTTCTTCGCTTCCTGGGGTCCAAAGCCGCCGTCTGACCTGTTCTCGTTCTTCTTCACGTTGGAGATCACCGTCGGCGACGAGACCTCTGTCACCGGCTGGGAGATCCACGACGGCGCACCGCTGTTTCTGGGTGACGGTGCAGGGGAGGCCTACATCCTCGACAACGGATGCGTAGTCGTATCGACGGGCATCTTCCCCGAGGGCGACTTCACCGTCGACGTCACCGCCAGCTTCGGCTCCTGGCTCCAGGGCGCCGAAAACCCGATCTTCGGCTCCGAGTCGATGGGCACCTCTGCCGGGTCGGTGGAATCGGGAGATCCATTCACCGTCTTCGGCGGTCAACCCGTCTACGACCTGGCGTCACAAGAAATGATCATGGCGACAACCACCACGACCGCCGCACCCGCCACCACCTCTATCACCGACACCACGACAACGACCGAGGCGGAGGTCACCACCACAACCATCGCCAACCCGCCGACGACGACGCTCCCGGTCTCGGGGGGCGACAACCCGGCGATACTGATCGGAGGCGACAGCTTCCTGCTGATGCTGCTCCTCCTGCTGCTGATCCTGTTCGGCCTGATCGTGTTCGGCTGGTGGTTCGGATGGTGGGGACTCCCCTTCGGTCTATCCCCCTACGGGGACCGGGTCAAGCGGTCCTTCGGCGGCGACCCGAAACCGGGCGACACCGATCCCCACAAAGGGACCGACACGACCAAAACGACTGGTACCACCGGCACCGAGACCGGGAGCCGCGGCAGCACCACCGGAACATCGGAGGCCGACGACGGTGACGATGAACCCGAAGTATTCGACGACCGCGAGGAACCCAAGAAGGACTGCACGCCGCTTCGGCTTGAGTGTGAGCGGCTCAAGGAGGCCGCCGCCCGAGCCAAGATCGAATCGGATCGGGCAGCCCAGTCGCATGCCGATGCCGAGGCCGAATGTGCCCGTGCCACCCAGCGCATCACCGAACTCGAGGCCCGGGTGGCCGATCTCGAACAACGCGAAGACGCCGTCCAGCGCTACCAGCGACTCACCGAGGCACAGCAGGCATTGCGCGACGCCCAATCCAGTCTCGACGAGACGTGTGGCAAGGTCGGTCCGGCGGGCACCGCAGCCGAACAGGCAGCGAGCGCAGCTGCCGAGGCGCAAAGCCTCGCCGATGAGGCTTGCCGCAAGGCAGAGGAGTGTGAGGCCCAGCAGTGAGCCTGCGGGATGATCCGATCCCGGAGCTGTTGGACCTGATCGACAGCCAGCACGCAATTGTCGACGCTCGTCTCCAGCGCCCGGCACGGTGGCGAGGCCTGCTGCGTAAACAGTCGTCGCCCGGTCGGGTGCGCCGTGTCGCCGGTGCTTTCGATGGGCTGGTGGCCCGGGCCCGAGACAATGATCTTTCGCCGCTCGCCGCCGACCAACTCGGAGCCCTCAATGGCGCCGTCGGTGGGGAAGGGAGATACCGCTCCAAGGGGGCAACGCTGGGCGACTACGTCTTCCCGCACAGCCTGGCGTCGATTCCGGCAGCCGTGGAAAAGGCCCTGGACCGGGCCGCTGATGGCGTAGAGGCTCCTCCATTGGCGGCGGCGCGTCTCCATCTCGAACTGCTGCTGATCCATCCATTCAGCGACGGCAACGGCCGCACCGCCCGCCTGGCTTCGTCGTGGGCACTTCTGCGGGCCGGGTATCGATCCACCCTGCTCACAGCGGTCGAACAACACGTACAGGTCGATCCGCATCGCTACATCACAGCCTTCAACAACATCGCCCTGGGTGGACTCGACACCCATCGGCCCTACCTGCGGGCGATGCTGGGCCTCATGCTCGGAGCGTCGGAACACGCCGTCGCCTTCCGCCAGCGCGAGACAGAACTGCGGGGACGGTTGACCGCCGCCGGACACACCGGTCGTGCGCAGGACCGGATGCTGAGCGCCCACGACTTCGATGGGGCCGACGTGGTTCCGCTGCGAGAACACGACCGGTGGCGGGCACCATCGCCGGCGGCCCAGGCACAGATCAAACGCCTACTGGTCGAAGAATCCGGTGACCCCTTCCGTCCCGGTCGATTAATCCGTTTGTAGCGCGGTGGAGGCGCTACTCCGCCAGGACGGACGCCTCAACGTCGTTGAAAAGAAACTGTCACTGATCCGACAGGTACCGACGACAGTTTCCTGGCGGATTGTTGTTATTGACTATGGGTCGTGCTTCCAAACTCATGGTGCTCGGTGTCGCCGTCGTCCTGGTCGCTGCCGCCTGCGGTGACGACGATGCATCTCCCGAAGAGTCGACCGCGACGACGAGCGCCAATACCTCGACTGCACCCGCCGCCCCATCGACCGGTGTCGTTGCACCGCTACCCACCGAAGTCACCGAGACCCATACGATTCCCGGCTTCGGTTTTTCGATCGGCTATCCGGCTGGATGGTTCGTCGAGACACGCGGATCAATCACCGTCATAGCTCAAACCGAGGAACAGTTGCAGGCACGGTTCGCCGATCCGATCCCGCCACGTGCGGCTCTCGGTGTGAATCTCGATCACCGAACAGTCGCCTTCCTCCAAACAGTCGGACTCACCTCCGACGATCCCACTGCCCAAGATCTACTCGAATTCAACACCAGCAACTTCGATTGGACAGACGTACGCGACCTGGGAGAGGTGGAGCTTTTCGGTACAACTGCTGTGGTCGCTCGGATCACCACGCCCGACGGTGATGTCGCCATCGAATATCAGGGAATCCTTCCCGACAACGGTGAGATATTCCTCTTCGGTGTCGCTGCCCTCACCGAGGAGAGGCTCGACGCATTCCTCCCCGTATGGGAGGCGATGCTGGGCAGCATCGAGACGACCGAATGAACGTGCGACAAAGCTACTGATCGAGTCGAATCCACAGCCAAACTGGCTTTGACCAAGTCGAATTACCAGCAGCGTCGCTACTTGTTGCTCTGGGTGGCAGCCACCCATGCCCCCATGCCGCCGCCGCCCAGGGCAAAGAGGAGGTCTCCGCCGAATGTGTCGAGGTTGTCGAAGTAGAGCTCCATGGCGAAAGCGAAGTCGAGGATGCCGGCCTCGCGATTGAGCTGGAGAGTGAACCCAAGCAGTTGACCCACCACCACGGCACCCAACGTCAGCAGAACCACGGCAACTCGCAGCGAATCGGTCATCCGTTCGGCGCCGCGCACCGCTGCCTGACCGACCAGCCAACCGATTCCGATCGCCAGAAGCCACAATTGGACCTCGGCATACGCCAGCAGTAGTGCCCAGACCACTGCTCCGGCGATGGCCACCCCGACCGCGAACATCACTCCGCGCCTCACATCAGCGGGTCCCGACGGAGTCGGCTTGGGCGTGGGTCGCTGCGGTCGTGGTTTCCCCATGGGCTGCGGGTTGGGGTCGATCTTGGGGCCGGGTGGACGCTCGACCTCGATCTCAGCGACCTCGACCGCAACGATCTCGATGGGGGTGAAACCGGTCTCCTGGTTACAGAACATGCAGGTCGAGGCATCTGCGGCGATCAACTTGCCGCAGTTGGGGCAATCGGCGAACCCATCGGATTCGGTGACGGCCGGATCACTTCTCCGGGCGGCGGATTCCGCGTCTTCGAAGGCCTCCTGCGCTTCGCGCAGCATCTTCTCGCTTGGGCTGAGTCTCGACTCGTCTTCTGCCATATTTCCCCCGTTCACACGCATTATGCCCGGGGTGCTGGCTCCGGTGCTACCGACCTACTGGACGACCGATGGCGGCAGAAACAGCGGGCTA
>CAXMOL010000106.1:0-93137 GCA_964194935.1 uncultured Kiloniellaceae bacterium | reverse complement strand
TTCGAGTGCTGATTACGGCGTACGATCGCGACCGATGACTGTTGAGATCTACTCCGACCCGGAAGAGCTCGCTCAAGCTGCTTCGATCCATATCGGGGCGTGGCTGCGCGTCGACGGAAACCGCACCCTCGGTCTCGCCGGCGGGTCGACACCGCGGCTGACCTACGAGTACCTCCAGTCGGAGGACGTTCCGTGGGACAGCACCCACACCTGGCTCACCGACGAACGTCACGTGCCGCTGGACCATCCGGACTCCAATGGGGCAATGGCCCTCGAATCGCTTCTGTCACACGTTCCGGCGCAGTTCCATCCGGTCCAGCACCACGACGACCCGGAGGCCTCAGCAGCGGAGTACGAACAGACCTTGTCCCGGATGTGGGAAGAGGTTGGAAGCGGGGACAGAAAGGGGCTGATGCTGCTCGGTCTGGGTGACGACGGACACACGGCCTCATTGTTCCCGGGAACCGCAGCGCTGCATGAAACAGAACGCAGCTACGTCGCCAATTGGGTGGAACAACACGACACGTGGCGCTTGACTGCTACCCCACCACTTCTGGAGAGCGCAGATTGCCTCCTGTTCCTCGTGGCCGGCGACGCCAAGGCGGCCGTCGTCGCCGAAATCCTCGAAGGCGATTCACAACATCCTGCAGGTCGAGTGAGCAGATCGGCCAGCGACGTCATCTGGATGCTCGACCGAGGCGCAGCATCCAGACTCAGCGGCAGCTAGCCACCGCTCGTTGACGTCGTATCGGCGACTGCCGTCGTGGCGGTGGCTTCGACGGGTTCCGTCGTGGTAGAAGTGGATTCCAAGGTGGTGTCGACGACCTCCGACATTGTCGACGTCGTCGACACGGGTGGCGCCAGCAGGACACCAATGAGACCTTCGCTGAGAGGTCCGCCCGGCACCAGGTTCGCTTCATCGAGCGCTCGCTGCTGAATCACCGCCGGATCACAGCCCAGCGCCGCAACCCGGATATCGAGATCCCTACCGGCCCGCTCCAAGTCGCGCAGATCTTCGGGCCAATCTGCACTATCGCGAAACTCGGCCAGCCGAGTGTCATCCAACTCCCCGATCAGCGAGTTGAGAAAGCTGACGGTGTCGGCGGCTACCCGATCGCAGGTGTCGTTGTCGATGGTCGTAGTAGTCGACGACGTCGTGGTCGTCGGGCCTACGACGCCCGATTCGCAGGCAACAAAGGCGAGAAAGGCGACGACGAGGGCACTAAGTCTGAGCACTCGGCGAGGTTACTCCCGACCCGGAGGTCGACACTCCGGGCATCGGCACCAGGGTGTCTATTCGCCGAAGAAGCCGGTTCCGTCGCCGCCACGCACTCCGTCGAGGATGAATTGCCCGAAGACCGAGTCGGCCGAAAGGTCATCAGACCGGGCTGCCACCAGGTCTGCCATCTCCTCGTCGCTGCAACCGATTTCGGTGGCACGAGCCGACAATTCATCGCCGCGGGCCTGGAGAGCATCGAAGCCGGCCGGCGTTTCAACGGTCTCACCGAATGCGGCGAGTTCCTCAACGCTGAGTTCATCGACCAGGTCGATCGTGTCCTGCAGCATGGCGATGCCGGCGACGGCCAGGGCGTCACAGGAATCGAGCGATGCGGGCTCGGCTGCGTCATCGTCACCACAAGCTGCGACAACCAGGGCGAGCGACAAGAGTGCGACGACGAGTTTCTTCATTTCGGATCCTTGCTTCTTCGACTCGGCGCCACACTAACGAGCACCTGTTCAGGCGGTCTCGATTGTCTCGCCGTCGACGGTCAAGGCATCGACAATCCCCACCACGACCGCCCGGATGGGCCCGTTCGGGTCTCCGACCACCTGCCGGGCCCCGTTGCCCTCATCAAGTATGAGCACCGTGTCTCCCGGTCCGGCTTCGACCGAATCGACGCAGATGAGGTAACCCCCGGTGTCGTGGCCCAACGAATCGAGCAGATCGCACATGAGGAGTCGTCGATGGTCAAAGATCGGATGATTGATCGTCGATACGACGGTGCCGGCGACGCGGCCCAGCTTCACGCTCGCGCCACCTGATCGACGATGCCGACGATCGCGTGATCGACAGGAACAAATGGCACAGGCATTGCCAGCGCCGCCTCCCGGCTGGCGACGATATAGACAAGCTCACCGGGACCGGCCATATCAACCGCGTCGGCGGCGATCACCATGTCGCCGTCCGGTCTTTGGTCGCGATCGAGTGGCTGGACAACAAGCAGTCGTACCCCTTTGAGACCCTCGTACTTGACGCTCGCCACCAATGTGCCCGTCACCTCAGCGAGTTGCATCGTCGTCCTCCCTCCCCAGACGCACAGCAAATCGTCCGTGATGGGTCAGGTTGTCGCCCAATTCTTGATGCAACTGCGGAATGACGACAGATGCGATCAAATCACCGGGAGCGACTCGATCCACCCCGATCGATACAGCTGCTTCAACGTCCGAGACCGCGCCTCCGAACAACAAGTACGCCTTGCCGCCCAGACCATCCGCAATGTTCACTTCGATTAGATCGACGACAGCACCCTTTAGTCCGCCATCCGCAGCCGCCAGCAACGGAGCGACCGAGACCGTCTCGATTACACCCAACGCTTCAATCGCGCCCGACTCCCTGCGGCCACGCAGCCCTTCGACGAGGCCGGGGTGGACATCGTGGAGCAGAATCTCTGCGATCAGGGAGTCGGGAGACGTCTCTCTTCCGGCCTCAACGGACTCCTCGACGCTGGCGACATCACCGGCAACGAGAACTAGATAGCGACCTGGCTGGACGGATCCGGCGACGAGATCGCCCAGTGGGGCGCGCTTGACCATCGCATCGGCGGCCACGATTCCGGCGGCGACGGAACCGAACTCAAGCAACCCGATTGCCGGATTCATATGGTCACACGATCCTCAGAGCGCCAACAACTGCAATCCGCCGCTCTCTGGTAAACGTCAGCGGACGGGTCATCCCGTCACCACTGGGACTGGCGATCGAGAACGACGTAAAGCCCTCACCCCCCTGACCGAGGCCGGCGTAGTTGGGACCGTTGGCGATAAAGATGCTGACGTTGATCGAGCGAGCCATGCGGGTGATGTTGGAGACGTCGTTGGAGTGGATCGAGGCCGTGTGCCTGAATCCGTGCTCTGATCTGATGGCAAGGTCGATGGCGGCATCGATGTCGGGCACCGAAGTCACCGGAAACACCGGCATCATCTGTTCGGTCCACACCAAGCTGTGGTCGTTGGGGACTACAGCAACGAGCAGCCGGGGGTCGCCGTCCACGTCAACACCCGCTGCAGCCGCGATCACCGCGGCGTTCTTGCCGATCCACGCAGAATTGATGACCCCGGGCTTTCCGGGAGGTCCCATCGAGTCGAAGATGACCCGCTCGACCTTCCTGAGTTCGTGCTCCAACAGCACGTGGGCGCCGTGGCGGCCCATTGCCCGCACCAGGTCATCGGCGACCGACTTGACCACGATCCCGGTCTTTTCATCGGTGCAGATCAAGTTGTTGTCGAACGACGCTCCGGCCACGATGTCACGAGCGGCGCGATCAAGATCCGCCGTCTCGTCGACGACCGCAGGAGGGTTGCCGGGCCCGGCGGTCACCGACCGCTTGTCGGTCTTCAGCGCCTCTCGTACTACTCCGGGACCGCCGGTCACCAGCAGGACCCTGATTCCAGGATGATGCATCAGCTCCTGGGCGCTCTCGATCGTCGGTTCCGAAATTCCGGTAACGAGATCGGGCGGAGCGCCTGCGGCAACTGCGGCCCGGTTCAACAATCGGATGGTCTCCGCCGATACCCGTTTCGCATTGGGATGGACGTTGAACACGACGGCGTTTCCTCCGCTGAGGATGGCGATGGTGTTGTTGATGATCGTCGCCGTCGGATTAGTGGTCGGCGTTATCGAACCGATGAGGCCGAAGGGAGCATGCTCGGTGAGCATCATTCCTCCGTCGCCCGTCTCGATGATGGGCTCGAGATCTTCGGGCCCCGGAGTGCGCGTCGCCACCAGGATGTTCTTGCGGGTCTTGTCGTCCGTGCGCCCCAGCCCTGTCTCTTCATGCGCCATCGCGGCAAGCCGCTCGGCCTGCTCGAGCATCGACGCTCGGATCGACGCCACCACAGAATCGCGGATTCCCGACCCCATGGCGGTATACGTCTGATAGGCACGCTCAGCTGCGGCCACAGCCTCGTCGATCGAGCCAAACAAGCCTTCGCCCAGCTCGGCGTCGGGGATATCGGCCGGGACCCTCGGTTGATCGGGCATGGTGCCGCCCGAGCCACCGAGGCGCGATCGCACCCGGGCGATGATCTCTTGGACTTCTTGCTCGTCGAAAACGGTCACTTGGTGTACTTCACCTCACCGCCGACCTCCCACGTGTCGACGATCGCCATCACCACGGCATCACACGGTCGATCCTTGGTCATCTCCGTTTGCCGGGCCGACGAACCCGAGGCATATAGGACGACCTCACCGACGCCGGCGCCCACGGCGTCGGCGGCGACGACGTATCCGCCGGTCTCAGCTTCCTCGACGTTGAGTTGTTTGATCACAAGGAACTTGAGGCCCTCGAGGGTTTCTTCCTTCCTCGACGCCACCACAGTTCCCGCGACCCTTCCCAGGAGCACGGGTTACTTCCGTCCCGTGATCAGCTGGACTCCGCCGCGGCCTCGTCGGCGCGACCGAGCGGCATGACCAGATCAACGTTTTCGTGGGGGCGGGCGATCACGTGGGTGGACACAACTTCGCCGACCTTCTCGGCGCCCCGGGTCCCGGCATCGATGGCAGCCTTTACCGCGGCAACGTCGCCGCGGATGATTGCCGTCACATAGCCTCCGCCCGTCTTCTCATAGGACACCAGTTCGACCTTGGCGGCCTTCACCATCGCGTCCCCTGCTTCCACCACTGCCGCAAATCCGCGACATTCGATCATCCCGAGTGCTTCAGCCATGTGCTCTCGTTCTCCTTTTCCATTGCCAAATCTTCGTTACACGACCGCTATCAGTCTGCGGTGCGACCCTCCAGCGCCTCGAGCGCGGCGACTGCTGCACGCCAGCCAACATCGATGTCGGCCTCCTCGCCGCCCAGGTACACCCGGCCGAGCGCACCAAACGACCGGACTTCGAGCACATTGATCTTGGCAGCCTTCTCGGCTTCGTTGGCGGCGATCGCAGCGTAGGAGGCGGGCTCCATCTCGAGTACGTACAGAGTTTGGCCCGGAATGATCATCTGGCCGTGACGCATCCGGTTGATCAGCTGCGCTTGATGGTCGTCGATGCGACGAATGAGCTGCGACGAAGCGATGCGCGGTTTCATTCGATCAGTCTCGACGTGGCCGATCTCATCGAGGATGGCAGCGCCGGCGGCCCGAACATCGGCCTGGTCGGGAGAGTGGACCTCGAGCAGACCGAAGTACCGTTCCACGACCTGCATACCCGGCTTCACCTTGGTGGATTTGAGCGCAATATCGGTGAGGCGGTTGATCTCGATGCCGGGGGAAATCTCGATGTAGAGGCTGGCATCACCTGCAAGCGGGAGGAACCCCTGGGCGATCGTTCCCAGGAACGCCGCGTACTGCGGCTGGAGGTTGTCGAGGAACGAATACCCTCGAAGGTCAATACTGGCCACTAGATGTCCCTCCAGTCACGATCTCGATTCCAGCCGACGCCCCTATTCTCGTTGCTCCGGCAGCGATCATCTGTTTTGCGTCCTCGGCGTTCCTGATTCCGCCAGAAGCCTTTACCCCCATCTCCGGCCCAACCGCTTCTCGCATCAGTGCAACGTCGTACACCGTTGCCCCTCCGGGACCGAAGCCGGTCGATGTCTTTACAAAGTGGGCCTTGCTCTGCTTGGCGATCTGCGACACGATCACCTTCTCCTGATCGTCGAGCAGCGCTGCTTCGATGATCACCTTGCACACGGCTCCGGCATCGCGGCAGGCCTCGGCTACTCCAGATATGTCACGCTCCACCAGGGCGTAGTCACCCGACTTGAGAGCACCGATGTTGACGACCATATCGATCTCACGA
The DNA here is from genome assembly GCA_964194935.1 of uncultured Kiloniellaceae bacterium. Lineage (GTDB taxonomy): Bacteria > Actinomycetota > Acidimicrobiia > Spongiisociales > UBA11373 > JACZWZ01. The sequence goes on along the minus strand of CAXMOL010000106.1, from coordinate 87,116 downwards.
GCACCATCGCGTATCGCCCGACGCGCTTCCATCGCCTTTATCTCGGGCATGGTGGCGCCCAGCGGGAATCCGACCACACAGCAAGTGATGACATCGGAGTCGCGCATCCTCTCGGCGACGCGTTTGGCCCAGGTCGAATTGACACACACGCTGGCAAATCCGTATTCCATCGCCTCATCACACATCCGATCGACCTCGGTCGCGGTCGCATCGGGTTTCAACAACGTGTGATCGATAAAGCCGGCGATATCGATCGGGACATCGGCGCCGTTTCCGATATACGACACTCGCGCCGCCCCGGCTGCAATCACCGAGCGCACCTTCTCGGATGAATGGGCAGCGCAATCTCCGACGCACGACAGATAATCGTCCCAGGCCTGACCGGCGATGGATGCCAGCACCTCAGCGGTAATGGCCTCGATTAGTTCCTCGCGTTCGCTCACGCGGTGCTCCTCGCGTACTTCGCATCGACCCCGTCGATCTTGTCGACCCTACGTGCATGGCGGCCTTCTCCCCAAGGCGTGGCCAACCACGCTTCCACGATCTCTACCGCCAAATTCTCGCCGATCAGTCCGGCACCGAGCGTGAGGACGTTGGCGTGGTTGTGTTCACGGCTGTTGCGGGCCGAGGAAACGTCATAGCAAAGGGCAGCCCGGACCCCCGGCACCTTGTTGGCCACCATCGCGGAGCCGATTCCGGCGCCGTCGACAATTACTCCAAAGCGACATTCACCGGCTGCCACTTTCTCGGCCACCGCCAACGCAAAATCGGGATAGTCCACAGCCTCGGCTGAGTTCGTTCCACAGTCGACGACATCATGCCCCTGCTCTCGTAGCCGAAACGCGATTCGTTCCTTCAGGGGATAGCCGCCGTGATCAGCCCCGACAGCAATCGCAGCTTCGGTTTGGTCACCGTCAGCAACCGGCTCGGTAGGCAGGATCTCGGCAGCGGGCCTCTCGGAGATACGGTCGACGATCCGGCCCACAAGGGCACGAATCTCGTCTTCTCCCGGGATCTCGAGGCGCGGCACGTTTCGATTATCCCACGAAGACCACCCTCAGGCCGGAGGCCTAGGCTCACGGTTCGACGAAAGATCAAAGTGGCAGACGACGCAGCCTTCATATGGGATCAGCCGACCCCACGCCCCACGACCCGCAGTCGGGCCAGGTCCGGCGCCGAACCGTCGATCGAGGGTCGAATCAGCCTGCGCGAAGCTGAGCATCGCTTTGGGGTTCGGGTCTCGACCTTGCGGGCTTGGTCACGCGGCGGTTCGGTGGACGCCGTTCGCGCCAAAGGGTCACACGGGGAGCAGTGGATGGTGACCCCGGAATCGGTTGCACATCGACTCAGTCGCCACGCGCCGCGGACGGCGCCGACACCGGACCGGTCGGCCGGGCCCAGCAGCGATGGGTCCTCGATGCTCGTGCCGAGAGACGCATGGGACAAACTCATGGACCAACTCGGCAACCTTCACGAGGCCGGCATGCATCTGGCCGACGCCCGAGAACGAGCGGCCAAGGCCGAAACCGAGGCAACCTTCTTGCGAGAACGGCTGTCCGAGATGCGCTCCGATCGCGACGAGCTTCGCAACGCGACGGCCTCACCGCGATCCGAATCGACCGCCACGGAGTCGACCCAGACCACCGGGTGGTGGACCCGGCTTCGGAATCGAATTCAGTGACCCGGCCGACCCCTAGCCTCACCTGGTGCAACTCCGCTCATGGCTCCTCCTGCTCGTCGCCGCCCTTGGCTGGGGTCTCGGCGGTGTAATCACCCGTGCCTCATTCGACCAGGGCGTCGACCCGGTCGAATTCAGCGCCTATCGCACGGGCGTCGCGGTGATCGCGATGCTGATATATCTCCGCATCGTCAGACGGCCGGTTCCGACGGACTCCGCCTCATGGCGTGCCGGTCTGGTCCTGGGGTCGGTGAATCTCGCTGCTCCCTTTCTATTGCTGACATTGGCGGTCGTGTACGCATCAGCCGGATTCGTAGGGCTACTCGTCGCCAATATCCCGATCGGGACCGCGCTGTGGGCTCATTTCCTGGGCGACGAACGCCTGACCGGTCCCAAGGTGATGGGATTGTCGGTCTCATTCTCCGGCGTGCTGCTGCTCCTCGCCGCGGGTGACAGTGGGCTCGAAGAGGGAGGCAATGCGGCTCTCGCGATCGGGCTGAGCCTCGCCGGACTGTCCCTGGCCTCGTTCGGCATCCTGTATGCCAAGCGGGTTCTGGGGGGACTCGACCCCGCCGGATTGGCGCTCCCCCAGTTTGCAGTTGGGGCGACGCTTCTGGTGCTGCTGATCCCGTTTACAGATGGTATCCCCAGCGATTTCACCGCCTTCGGCTGGATGCTGATCGTCACCGCCGGGCTGCTCTCAACAGCCCTGCCGTTTCTCGCCTTCTACGAGGCAATGAAGCTCGTAACTGCGACCCAGGCTTCGCTGACCGGCTACGTCATCCCCATCGTTGCGATCGTCCTCGGCGCTGTCCTATTGGATGAGAAGATCACCTGGGCGATCCTCGCCGGCGGTGCTCTTATCCTCGCCGGGGTGGTCCTCACCGATCGAGCCACCCGATCGGGACATTCGACCCGAGCGCCGTCACATGCACCCGGGTAGCGTCACCGCCGTGACTGACACATCGATCCTTTCGATCACCGGGTTGCGTTTTGCCTACGGCGATATCGTTGCCCTTGATGGGGTTTCGGTCGATGTCCCGGCTGGTCGAATCGGTCTGGTCGGAGCAAACGGTGCGGGCAAGACCACGCTTCTTAAGCTTCTGCTCGGTGTCCTCTCGCCTGGGGAGGGATCGATCCGAGTGCTCGGGCACTCCATGCCGCAGCAAACCCTCGAGGTTCGGTCTCAGGTCGGATGGATGCCTGAAAGAGACTGCCTTCCCCCCGACCAAACCGCCTCGGATTTCCTCGGATATGCCGCCGAGCTGGGCGGGTTACCGGTCCGCGCCGCCCGGCAGCGCGCCAGCGACATCCTCGGCTTGGTCGGCCTCCACGAGGAACGGTTCCGCTACATGGGCGGGTTTTCGACGGGAATGAAGCAACGGGCCAAGCTCGCTCAAGCACTCGTGCATGACCCGGATCTGGTGCTGCTCGACGAGCCAACAGCCGGCCTGGACCCCGAAGGGCGAGCCGAGATGCTCGACCTGGTCCGCCGTCTCGATGAGTTCGGGATAAACGCCATCATTTCCTCACATGTCCTCACCGACATCGAGTCCACCTGCGATTGGGTGGTGATGTTGGATGGCGGCAAGGTGCTGCGGTCCGGTCCGCTCACGGCCCTGTCGACACCCGACGTCGCCGAGTTGGAAGTAATCGGAGACGCCGCCGCGGTCGCCCAACTCGCCGTCGGCATGGGCGCCTCGGTCGAGATCGACGGATCGTCGCTGACGATCTCGGCTCCCGGCAGTGATCCATTCACCATCGCACGCGACGCCGTCCTCGACGCCGGCGCCGCCTTTCGCCGGCTCGGCACGAAGCGCACGACACTTGAGGACGTGTTCATGTCCGGAGGTGATTCCGATGGCTGAGGGAATCGTCTTCGACCTTGGGTACAAACCGCATGAAGGGATACGGCTCGGGCGATCGGGGGCCCGTCGAGCATTGGTGCGCGACGGATTGCGGCGGGTCCTGGGGTTGCGGCGTCGCGCCCGAAGCAAGATCCTTCCGGCAGCACTCATGGCGATCGCGGTCATCCCGGCCCTCTTCTTCACCGCGTTCGGAGTGATCGCAGGCGAATTCGACGTGAGTGCGACGCTGTTCGGTCACGCCAGCTATTTCGACCTCAACGGTTCGATGGCACTGATCTTTGTGGCGCTTGCATCGAGCGAGCTGCTTATCCCTGATCGGGTGCACGGAACCATGTCGGTTTACGCATCTCGGCCGCTGACCACGCCCGATTACGTCGCCGGGCGGGCGACGGCGTTGGCCATCGTGGTGTTTGCCTTCTTGTGGATACCCCACTTGGTCCTGTTCACCGGACGTGCCTGGGTCGCAGGGTTCGGCTCGTACGTGACCGACAATTACGAGATCCTGTGGCAGACCGCCCTCGCGTCGATCGTTTACTTCGTCGGATACACCTCGATCGCATTCTTGGTCGCTGCTTTCTCCAAGCGAACCGCGGTCGCGGCCGGAGTCTTTCTCGGCATCGTCATGATGTCGGGCGCGACCGCGGCGCTGGTGGATGCCGGCTATTCGATATTTGGTCTTGGAGCGATCCTCGATCATCCCGGATACATAAAGGACTGGATCCTCGGTTCTCCCCAAGGCGACTGGATCCCGGCGCGGGCCGGTATGGAGCCGATTGCGTCGCTCGGGGTCATCGTGGTCCTGGCGGTCGCCAGCGGGCTGGTCGTCGTCGGCCGCTATCGGAGGGCGGCGTGACCAGCTCACCCGCCTTTGCCCCCGAACCGACCGTGGTCATCGACGGCGTCTCGAAATGGTTCGGTCAGAAGGTCGCCGTGTCTGACCTCTCGTGCTCATTCGGACCCGGACTCACCGGTTTACTGGGACCAAACGGGGCCGGCAAGACCACGCTGTTGCGAATAATCGCCGGTCTTCTACAGCCCTCCGATGGCTCCGTCACCGTCCTCGACGAGAACCCGAGACGAACACCCGCCGTGTACGCATCGGTGGCGATGGTTCCCGAGGAGGACGCCGTCTACGGATTCCTCACCGGCCGACAGTTCATCCGATATGCGGCGCAGCTCTCTGGGTCGGGCACCGATCGAGTCGACGACATGCTGGACGCCGTCGAACTGAACGACGCCGCCGATCGACCCATCTCGGGGTTTAGCAAGGGAATGCGGCAGCGGATAAAGGTCGCCGCCGCTCTTATCTCTGACCCGACCATCCTCATCCTCGATGAACCGCTGAACGGCACCGACCCTGTCCAGCGCGCCAAGCTGATCGCGACCTTCCAACGACTCGCCCAAGACCGCACCGTGATCGTCTCTTCACACGTGCTGGCCGAGGTGGAACGGATGGCGGATCGAGTGCTTGCCGTGGTCGACGGCAAGCTGGCAGCGGCCGGTGACGTGTCATCGATCCGGGAGGCCATGTCGGACATTCCATACCGGGTCCGGGTCGAGACCACCGATCCGCGAGCTGTCGCTGCTCCATTGATATCCGTCGATCATGTGTCCTCGGTCGAGATCGACGGCCCCTTGCTCCATGTAGAGACCAACGATCTGGGGGCGCTGGGCCGCAGCATCCCCGAGATCTCCCGCGACACCGGGTCGCGGGTCGTCGGGTTCGAGCCGGAGGACGAATCGCTCGAGAGCGTCTTCCGCTACCTGGTGAGGCGTCGATGACCGGAACGCTTGCAATCGTGAAAGTCACGCTGCGACAGCTCCTCGGAGGCCGCCGACTGTTGGTCCTCGGTCTGCTGGGGCTCATTCCAGGTGTCATCGTCTGGCTGACCACATCAAACCGAAGCCCCGAAGGGGTGTTCGACGCCTACCACGACGGGGGGGTGATCGCCACGCTCTTCCTCGTCGTGATGCCGATCAGCTCGATCGTGCTCGGGTCGGCGGCGCTGGGGGACGAGAGACGTGACGGCACTCTTTCGTTCCTCGTTGTACGGCCGCTGCCTCGCAGCGCCATCACGACCGCCAAGTTGATCGCAGCGTGGATCGCTGCGGCGACGGTCTCAGCAATGTCGGGGGCGTTCGCCTCGACCGCAGTTTCGATCCGGGCCTCCGACTGGTCCACCTTTGTACCCACGATCGTCGGTCTGGCGATAGGTGCCGGCTGCTACACCGCAGTGTTCATCGTCCTCGGCCATCTGACATCAAAAGCCGTGCTGATGGGTCTCATCTACCTCTTCGTTTGGGAGACCGGAATCTCTTTTGCAGCTCCGGCGCTCAGCAACGTCTCACTGTTTCGAATCGGCCTCAGCGCCTACGCCGCATTGGTTCCGGAATCTCAGTCGGCGCTGGCCGAGCCACTTGGGGCCATCGCTCCGGGTGTAGGTGGCGCAGTCACCAAGCTCGCCGTGCTTGGAATCCTCGCCGTACTGGCAACGGCAGCGCTTCTGCGCAACCGCGACATCGCCTGATAGGCCGGTACCAAAGGGCCGGACGGCTACCTTTGCTCGGGTGACCGCAAAAGGCCAGGACACCGGCAAGACCCTCTACCGCCGGATGGGTATCGCTGCAGCCATTGTGGCCGGCGGGGTTCTGTTGTCGCGGCTCCTCGGATTGGTCCGTCAGGTCGTTTTTGCCTGGATCCTGGGAGCCGGAGCAACCGGTGACGAGTACTTCGTCGCTTTCATCATTCCCGATTTCCTCAACTACCTGTTGGCCGGCGCCTACATGGCGATCACCCTCATCCCGATTCTCACTCGCAGGTTCGCCAGAGGCGACGATGCTGACGCGTGGCGGGCCTTCTGGGCCGTGACTAAACCCCTCGCCATAGGCGTAACTGCACTGGTCATCGTCGTCATGCCGCTGGTGGAACCGATACTGCGGGCAATCGAGCCAGGCTTTACCGACGACCAGATCGCCACCGCAGCACGACTTACCCGCATCGTGCTCCCTGCTCAGGTCTTCTTTGTGATAGGTCAGCTGCTCACGGCTGTTCAATTCTCCCGGGAGCGGTTCGTCATCCCATCGATCGGCCCAATCATCTACAACCTGGCCATCATCGCCGGAGGGCTGATCGGCGGATTGGGTAGAGACAATCCGTCGGCCGACGGTTTTGCCTGGGGAGCACTTGTAGGTGCCTTTGTCGGAATATTCCTGCTCCAGATCTGGGGAGCATGGCGCGAGGGACTGCGCTGGCCGACCCAATCGACGCGCCGACACCCCGCTGTAGGGCGCTACTTCGCTCTCGCCATACCACTCATGCTCGGCCAATCGCTCGTAGTGCTCGACGAACAACTCGGACGAACGTTCGGATCGCTGGTCTCCGATGGAGGCGTGTCCTGGCTCACTTTCGGACGTCAGACGATGCTGGTCCCGGTCGGCGTCATTGCCCAGGCGGCCGGGGTGGCTACCTACCCGTTCTTGGCACGCCTCGTAGCGGAAGGCAAGCATCGAGAAATGGCACAGGCAGTGGGGAGAGCCGTCAGATACATCATCGTGTTCTCACTGATCGCCACTGCAGCGCTGATGGCCCTATCAGTGCCTGCCGTGCGGGCGCTGTATGAGCGCGGCTCGTTCGACTCCTTCGATACGGCCGCAACGGCCAGCACCGTGGTCTTCTTCGCCATCGGGATACCCATGTGGGGGGTCCAACAGATTCTGGCCCGGGGCTTCTACGCCCGAGAAGAGATGTGGGCCCCGGTGACGATCGGCACCATTTCGACAGCGGTGGCGCTACCCCTGTACTGGGCACTGCAGCGATCGATGGGGATCGATGGATTGGCACTCGCCAGCACTCTCGCCATCACCATCTACACCGCTGCACTGGCGATCGTCTGGTACCGCAGAACCGGCTGGGAGCACGCCCAACCACTTGCAGCCACAACAGCCAAGGCCCTCCCCGCCGCAGCGATTGCAGGGATCAGTGCCTGGTACCTCGCGACCGTCATCCTGGACTCAGGAACCGGGTTCTGGATCGACACCGGCGCCGTGGCTGCCGGTGGTATCGCAGTACTCGCCATCGTTGGAGCCCCACGCTGGATCCGCCGCGATCTAGCGAGCGATGTCACCGACCAATCGGATCACTAGCTCGGCCACATCGCCGACTTCGAGTCCTTCTTGTTCGCGAATCGACCGCTTTATCGGAAGAACGTAAGACTCCAGCTCATTCGAAGGGAAGATTGACGTAGACCACTCTGTCTCATTGATTCGGGCCGCCACCCGCACCGAGCCAAAACCGCGGCGCCGCGGTACTCGCATACTGATCTCCTCGGAATCCTCGACGCTCAGAGTCACGAATACCCAGGACGACTCCCCAGGGGGCTCCCACAACACGCCTGCGAATGCGTAGCCCTCCTCCATGGCGCCGACGCTAGTGCCGCAGCCCTAAGGCCGGATGCCAGTCAGCGGTTCCCCCCACCAATCGGCGTCGCCGATTGACTCCCCCCAAAGGGGAGAGTGGTTCTGAGGTCGTCAGTCGTCAGCCATCAGTCTCCAGTCAGAGGTACCCCCCACCAATCGGCTCCGCCGATTGACTCCCCCCAAAGGGGAGAGTGGTCCTGAACGGCCGCCGTGGGGCAGGGGCCCCACGTTGCGGAGGAGGGCCGACTTCCTTCTGAAGGAAGTCGGCCCGGGCATAAAGAGGTGAGGGAGCGGCTTGCGCCGCTCCCTCACTGGTCGCCCTTACTCCGCTCTACGGCTAGCTCTTGGTCTTCTGGAAGATTTCCGTGATCTCAGCGATGAGCCCGAGGAGCTCGTCACCAGACGCGGGGTCCATCGATTTCTTCGCATCGCCTGCGCTCTTGGAAGCGCGCCAGAAAAGGTCGTGGAGCTGTGGGAACTCCTCGACATGCGGCGGCTTGAAGTAGTCGGTCCAAAGCACCCACAAGTGGTGCTTTGCAAGCTCGGCTCGCTGCTCCTTGATAATCACGCAACGCTGCCGAAAGACCTCATCGTCTGAGTCTTGGTATTTCTGTTGGATCGCCCTGACCGATTCTGCTTCGATCCTGGCTTGTGCCGGGTCGTAGACCCCGCACATGAGGTCGCAGTGGGCGTGGGCCACACGCTTCGGCCTCAACAATGACACGACGATGTCCTTCCTCTCGTCCAACCGTCCAACCCTACACTCGACGGGGTGGCCAAACCCACCGCAAAATCGACCCGACGGACCCCGGGTTGGCTCCAGATAGTTGTGGCCGGTTTGGTCGGCCGCTGGCGCCGGTTCGCAGTCGCCGACCACAGCATGCGACCGACACTCCAGGATGGGAACTGGGTGCTCGCCATTGCCCGCCCGAAGCGAGTCCGGGTCGGTGACATCGTCGTATGCGACCTGCCGGGTCGCGACGGCTTTTCGATCGTAAAGCGCATCGCTTCGATTGATTCTGCAACCAACGCACTCTGGCTGATGGGCGACGATCCGGCAGCCGGAAGCGTGGACAGCCGATCTTTCGGGCCGATCCCGATGGCCGATATCCTCGCCCGGGTGGTACTGCGATACCGCCCCCTGCCTCTCTCACTCATCCGATAATGAACATCAGACGCCCGTACCATCAGCCGCAGTGAACTGGCCCCGTACCCTTCTTCGCTTCCTGGGCAAACGCCTCCCGACTACCTCGGGTTCGATCGAGATCTCCGGCATCGAGCACCCGATCGAGATCGGGCGGGATCGTTTCGGGGTGCCACACATCCGAGCTGCCAGCGATCTCGACGCTTGGTTCGGACTCGGCTTCTGCCAGGGGCAAGATCGGGCGTTCCAACTCGAGACCCGCCTACGCCTGGTGCGCGGCACGCTCTCAGCATTGGTCGGAGCCGATGCGCTGGCACTCGATCGACTGTCTCGGCGGATTGATTTCGCCGCATCCGGAGAGCGCACCCTGCAAGCACTCAACGCCGCTCACCGCGACTCTTTCGCTGCGTTCGTCGCCGGGATCAGATCCGGCATGGCCGATGGTGGTGGTTCCAAGAGCCACGAGTTCGTGCTGCTGCGCAGCAAGCCGACTCCGTTCCAGGCCGCAGACTCCCTCGGCTTCTTGGCAGTCCTGGCGTTCTCTCTCGCGTCGAACTGGGACAGCGAACTCGCCCGGCTCCGCATGCTGACCCTCGACGGCCCCGAGGCCGTCAGTGCCCTTCACCCGCCGTACCCCGCCGACCAACCAACCTCAGAGCGACCGGGTGAAGCTGCCGGACGCGTTGTCGATGCACTAGCCGACGACCTGGCTCACGCTCGCGACCTATTCACCGCTGGTGGCGGCTCGAACAACTGGGCGATCGCGGGCGATCTGACAGCCTCGGGCCGACCGATTCTGGCCAACGACCCGCACCTCGCTCCGATTCTGCCCGCACACTGGTACCTGGCACACGTGCAAACGCCCCATTGGTCGGTCCTCGGTGGTTCGATTCCCGGGATACCGGGGTTCGGGTTTGGTCACAACGGGACCGCGGCGTGGGGCGTCACCGCCGGTCTCATCGACAACACCGACTTGTACATCGAAGACATCGGACCCGACGGCCAATCGGTACGCAGGGGCTCATCATTCGTGCCATGCACGGTCCGCAACGAACGCATTGATGTAAAGGGCGGTGATCCGGTGGACATCGAGGTGCTCGAGACCGACCGGGGGCCGGTGGTCGGGCCCGCATTCGACGGTCCTTTCGGCGGATTGTCGATGGCGGCGACTTGGTTTGATGCCGGCAATGCCGGCGCCCTGCTCGAGATCTGCCGGATCGACTCATTCGATGCGATGCGTCGGGCCTTTCGCGATTGGACATCGGTTCCCCTGAACATCGCCTACGCCGACGCCGAGACGATCGGGTGGCAGCTCATCGGGTCGGCACCGATACGCGGTGTTGGCGGAGGGACTATTCCCACGAAGGCCAGCGATCCAACGACGCAGTGGGCAGACGGCGCAGTGCCCTTCGACGATATGCCCCACGTCTCGAATCCCGATGCCGGATTCGTGGTGACGGCCAACAACCAGCCCGCCGCCACCGGCCCGTACCTCGGCAGCGACTTCCTCGACGGCTATCGCGCCGCCCGGATCACCGAAGCGCTGCTGGCTCGATCCGATTGGACCGTCGCGGCAACGTTGCAACTCCAGATGGATCGCTTGTCGATTCCGTGGCGCCAAATGAGAGACATCGTGCTCGAAGCTGCTGCCCCGGCTGGGGACCTCGGAATGGTCGCCAATATGCTGCGGGAGTGGGACGGAGTGGTCGCCGTCGACTCGCCCGCGGCTGCGATCTTTGAACTGTTTACCGCCGAGATGGCCAAAGCGATCGCCCAAACAAAGGCACCAAACTCCTCCCACTTCGCTCTCGGCGCCGGATTCACCCCCCTCGTTCCCTTCAACAGCCTCCTGGTGAGGAGGGTCTCGCATCTTGTCGGGTTGCTCCGGGAGCGACCCGACGGCTGGTTTGACAAGGGATGGGACGACGCAATACAAGCCGCGTTGCGGGTTGCCCAACGAGTGCTGCATGAAGAGGCCGGGAGCGATAGCCGGCTATGGGGATGGGGAGAGGTACGCCAGGTCACCCTGACCCACCCGATGGGGCTCCGCAAGCCGCTCGACCGAGTATGGAACATTGGACCGCTTCCGCATGGCGGCGACGCCAATACGGTCAATCCGGGACCGGTCGACCCGCTCAACCCGCTCGGCAGCCCCGAGTTCGCCATCGCCTCGGGGAGGATGGTTCTCGAAGTGGGGGCATGGGATCTCGCTCGGTTCTGTCTCCCCGGCGGCCAGTCGGGAAACCCTTTCTCGCCTCACTACGCAGATCAAGTCGAGCTGTGGCTCGAAGGCGATGCGATGGTGATTCCGTTCTCCGACCCGGCCGTGGACAGGACAATCAGATCTCGACTCCACCTCGTACCCGAGCAGACCAACACCTTGCGGTAACCGTGTCCCGAGTGCTGAAGCGGGGGTTAAGCTCTACGCCCTATGGCTCGCATACTCATCCTCATTGGTGCCTTTGCCCTGTTCGCAGCTGCTTGCAGCAGCGAGGCAGCCGTAACGACCACCACCACTGTCCCGGCTGCAACCACAACCACTCCATCCTCGACGACGACATCGACCAGTACTACGACACCGCTCCCGACGACCACGACAACGATCGACGAGAGCACCACCGTCACCACCGCCCCCACCGGCTTTGCCTCGGAAGTAAACGGACTTCCGGCAGAGCGAGACAGTCTGCTCGATCGTCGCGCCATCGGAGTAAAGATCGACAACCATCCCCAAGCGCGACCCCAGTCGGGCCTGATGGACGCCGATTCCGTCATCGAACTCCGCGTCGAAGGCGGGCTGACAAGGTTTATCGCCATCTTCCATGACAACGACAGCGACTATCTCGGCCCGATTCGTTCGGTGCGTCCGACCGACTCGACGATGCTGGCGGCGTTCCCGGCGCCGCTGGCGATGTCCGGAGGCCAACCGTGGATCCAAGCCGTCCACACCGGCAGGGGGGTTGGACTCATCGGTGAGGGCGCAGGCAACATGTTCCGCATCTCGGCCAAGGCAGCTCCGCACAATCTGTACGGCAAGACCGAGGATCTACGCGCCGGTGCCGATGCACTCGAGTTCCCCGACGACCCACCACAATCGCTCTACCCCATCGTGCAGTGGCACATCCCGGAAACCACCGCCGATCAGATCGTGCTCGACTACTCCGATGAGGTGACCGTCACCTGGGATTGGGATGGTGAGAGTTATCTGCGCACCCACAACGGGATTGCCCACCAGATCCTGGATCAGCAGGGGAATGCCCAGCAAATCGCCGTCGAGGTGCTCGTGATCCTCGGAGCCGAGTTCTACACGGCGTTCCCGCCGCCTGACCAGTCCGGCTGGCAGGCGGTACCGGCGCTCGACACCGCGGGCTCCGGTCCGGCCTGGGTGTTTTCTCGCGGTGCAGTCTGGGAAGGTCGATGGGAGCGAGCCCAATACGATGATCAATTCCGCCTCATCGGAGATGACGGCGCCGACGCAGGAGTTCCCCCCGGGTTCTCCTGGGTATCGGTGTTTCCTGATCACAGGACAGTGACCTGGGAGTAGACGACGCGGGCCGGATCGCCCGGGACGTCCGATCGGGAGCAACGACAGCTACTGCCGTCGTAACGACATCACTGGAGCGTGCCGCAACAGCTGAGCAGCTCAACGTCTTTACCCGTCTTGATCCCGAACGCGCCTTGGTTCGGGCCGCGGCAATAGACGCCGCAGTAGTCGCAGGACGCGATCCCGGCCTGCTGGCTGGAGTACCGGTCGCTCTAAAGGACATCGTCGATCAGGCCGGGATCGTCACCACGGCCGGATCGTCATTTCTGGATCTTCCGGCCGATGCCGATGCGACGGTTGTGACCCGGCTGGAGGCGGCCGGGGCCGTGATCATCGGAAGAACGGGGCTCCACGAATTTGCGTACGGCTTCTCGTCCGAAAACGATTGGTGGGGCGCGGTGCGCAATCCCTGGGACGTTGATACCTCGCCCGGTGGTTCCTCGGGTGGCTCTGCAGCCGCTGTCGCCGCCGGTGTGGTTCCAATCGGGATCGGCACCGATACCGGTGGCTCGGTCCGGGTCCCGGCGGCGTTGTGTGGCCTGGTGGGGTTAAAGGTCACTCATGGGCGCATCCCGCTCTCCGGGGTGTTTCCGCTGGCCGGGTCGCTGGATACGATCGGACCCCTGACCACGACTGTTCAAGATGCAGCGATCGGCTACTTGGCCCTGGCAGGACACGATCCATCGGATCCCTGGTCTATCGAACAGAGGATCGAGGCGGTATCCGAGGTGGCGGTGGGATCGATATCGATCGGGATCCCCCATCCGTGGACCGATCGCACAATCGCTGCCGAGCAACGCCGCGGGTTCGAGGCAACGTTGGACGCTATGCGAGAACTAGGTGCCCGAGTCGAAGACTTTGACGAGCCCGCCATCGACCAGAACGATCTTCCGCTTGGTAGCTATGCCGAAGTCGCCGACGTGCATCGTGAATGGTTCTCGGATGATCCGAGCAAGTATGGGCCGACGATTCGGGACCGGCTCGCCGGTGTGTTCTCTCTGGATGACTCGGCCATTGCATCCGCCGCCGTTTGGCGCGCCTGCCTGACGGCAGCCTTCGAAACGGCCTTCTCGCGATTCGACCTGCTCCTCACCCCGACCACGGCCGCACGTAGCAAGACGATCGGCATCGATCGGATCGATATTGGTGCCGGACCCGAGCCCTACCGCCCGGTCCTGTCGTGGTTTACGCCGCTGGTAAACCAGGCCGGTATTCCGGCGTTGGCCGTTCCCGTCGAGACGCCCGATGTCGCTGGATTGCCGCCCTCGATCCAGCTCATCGGACCGCGCTGGAGCGAGGCCAAGCTGCTCGGTGTGGGCCTCGCACTCGAAGCAGCCGGTCTGGTGGCGCACCGCACGCCGCCCACGTTCGCTCGCTGAAACAACAGGCATACAATGGCGCCGCTCACAGATCCGGAGGACGACCCGACAGCACGAAGTCAGGCTTGGTAGTCGGACTGGTGTCGTACGTTCCTCATCCCCACCCAGTCAAGGAGTGATCGGACCGTGTCCGAAACCTCGATCGTCGATCCGGCGGAAGCCGAATCTCAGAATGTTTCAGCTGTAGCAATCCGATTCGCCGGTGACTCCGGTGATGGCATGCAGGTCGCCGGTGCCCGCTTTACCGAGGCTTCGGCCATCTTCGGAAACGACCTCGCAACTTTCCCCAACTTCCCGGCAGAAATCCGCGCCCCGGCCGGAACCCTGCCCGGCGTGTCATCGTTCCAGGTGCAGATCGCAGACCGCGACATCCTCACCGCCGGAGACAACCCCGACGTGCTAGTCGCCATGAACCCTGCAGCGCTGAGCGCCAACCTTGCCGACCTGGCGCCGGCCGGGACTCTCGTGGTGAACAGCGACGCGTTCGAAGAGCGCAATCTGGCAAAGGCGGGATACGAAACCAATCCGCTCACCGATGGGTCGTTGGAGACCTACCGCCTGCTCGAGGTCCCGATGGAGACACTCACCAAAGAGGCGGTGAAAGATTCCGGACTAAAAGGCCGCGGGGTGCTCCGAGCCAAGAACTTCTTTGCACTCGGTCTGATGGCCTGGATGTTCGACCGCCCTCATGAACCGACCTTGGAGTGGATCAACGCCAAGTTCGGCAAAGACGAGGCGGTCCGCTCCGGCAACGAACTGGCGTTCAAGGCCGGATACAACCTCGGGGAAACGACCGAGATGTTCCGCAACACCTTCGAGGTAAAACCGGCCGCACTCCCAGCAGGCACCTACACCAATGTCACCGGAAACCAATCACTTGCGTGGGGACTGATCGCCGCTGCCCAAGCGGCCAAGCTCCCGCTCTTCTACGCCTCATATCCGATCACACCGGCATCAGAAATCCTCCACGAATTGTCCAAGCACAGGAATTTCGGCGCCCGCACCTATCAGGCTGAAGACGAGATCGCAGCGGTTGGTGCCGCGGTTGGGGCTTCATTCGCAGGCCACTTGGGAGTCACCGGAACCAGTGGTCCCGGCGTCGCACTAAAGAGCGAAACGATCAGCCTGGCGCTGATGACCGAGCTCCCCTTACTCATCGTCGACGTGCAACGCGGTGGACCATCAACCGGACTCCCCACCAAGGTGGAACAATCCGATCTCCTTATGGCGATGTACGGCCGTCACGGCGAATCACCTCTACCGATCGTGTCGGTTTCGACTCCCTCGGACGCATTCGAGACCACCATCGAAGCGGCCCGTATCGCCCTCAAATACATGACTCCGGTGATCTTGCTGAGTGACGGCTACATCGCCACCAGCGCCGAGCCGTGGCTGCTACCCGACGTAACTCAGGTTCCCGATATCTCGGTCCCATTCGCGGTCGCCGCAAATGGCGAGGACGGAGAATTCCTCCCCTACCTACGCGACCCAAATACCCTCGCCAGGCCGTGGGCCGTTCCCGGAACTCCCGGCCTCGAACATCGACTGGGTGGGCTGGAAAAGGAAGACAAGACGGGCAACGTGTCCTACAACCCCCGGAACCACGAGCAGATGACGATTCTGCGGGAAAACAAGATCGCCGGCATCGCCGAGGACATTGCAGACATCGAGATCGACATCGACGCCGACGCCGAGCTTCTGGTCCTGGGCTGGGGGTCGACCTTTGGAGCCATCACGGCCGGGGCGCGAAGGGTGAGGGCAAACGGTCACAAAGTCGCCCAGGTGCACTTGAGGCACCTGAATCCATTCCCCAAGAATCTCGAAGAGCTCCTCCACCGCTATCCGAAGGTGCTCATTCCGGAACTGAACCGTGGCCAGCTGCGAAAGCTCATCCGAGCTGAATACATGATCGACGCCACGTCCTACTCCAAGGTGCAAGGCCAGCCGTTCAAGGCCGTTGAGATCGAATCCAAGATCATGGAGATGCTCAAGTCATGACCGACACTGCAGCTCGCTACTCCAGACAGGATTACCAGACCGACCAGGACGTTCGCTGGTGTCCCGGATGCGGCGACTACACCATCCTCGCCTCGGTCCAGACATTCATGGCCGGACTCGACATTGAGCGAGAGAACGTCGTGTTCGTGAGCGGGATCGGGTGCGCCGCTCGATTCCCGTACTACATGAACACATACGGCATGCACAGCATCCACGGACGAGCCCCGGCCATCGCCAGCGGACTCGCGGTCGCCAGACCGGAACTGTCGGTCTGGGTTGTGACCGGCGACGGGGACTCACTATCGATCGGCGGCAATCATCTCATCCACGCCCTTCGCCGCAACGCCAACATCAAGATCCTGTTGTTCAACAATCAGATCTACGGCCTCACCAAGGGCCAGTACTCACCGACTAGCGAGGTCGGCAAGCGCACCAAATCGAGCCCGACCGGGTCGATCGATCATCCATTCAATCCGATAAGCCTGGCGCTCGGGGCCGAAGCCACATTTGCCGCTCGCACGATCGACATGGATCGCGATCACACCCAAGGGATCTTGCAGCGCGCCTACGACCACCAGGGGTCAG
Source organism: uncultured Kiloniellaceae bacterium (assembly GCA_964194935.1). Lineage (GTDB taxonomy): Bacteria > Actinomycetota > Acidimicrobiia > Spongiisociales > UBA11373 > JACZWZ01. The sequence goes on along the minus strand of CAXMOL010000106.1, from coordinate 70,507 downwards.
CGCTGATCGAGATCTATCAGAACTGCAACGTCTTCAATGACAAGGCGTTCATCCAGCTCACCGGTCGTGAAGAGCGGGATCTCAATCGAATCAACCTCCTCGATGGCAAGCCCGTGGTGTTTGGGCCCGACGACGAATACGGCGTCGTGATCGAGAAGGGCGCCGCCCGAATCGTCGAAGTCTCTGCCGTGGGCCTCGATGCCATCCATGTGCACGACGCTCAGGCTTCCAGCCCTGCAGCCGCCTTTGCGCTCAGTCGTCTCAGCCACGGACCGTATGGCCCGACACCGGTCGGTGTCTTCCGCGAGGTGGTGCGCACTAAATACGAGGACGGTCTGCAGCAGCAGATCCACGACTCACAGGACAAACGCGGGCCAGGAGATCTCCAAGCGCTTATCGGATCCACCGGAACCTGGACCGTCGAGTAGGCAGCTGGCAGTCAAGAGTCAGGCCTCGGTGATTGCAGCCCGAGCTTGCTTCATCGTAAATCTGCCTTCGGTTATCTCTCGCCCGACGACAACACCACCAAGCCGACGACCATCGGCCTCCAGGTCGACCAGAGCGTTGAGGTCGTCGATATCGTGGGCACCGCCGGATGCGATCACCGATTCGGCAACAAACCCAAGTGCGCGGCGCAGAATGCCGATATCGGTCTGAGCCTTCAATGCATCACGGCCGGCCTCGGCGACCATGAAGGAAGCAACCCCGGCCGATGACAGCTCGATGAGCACCTCTTCCATGTAGCGACCGCTGTTGGCTCTCCAGCCACGAATCGCCAGTTCCTCATCGGGTCGGACGTCCAGGCTCACCGCCAGCTTGTCTGGATGATCACGGCATACGTCCCAGATCATCACCTGGTCTTCGATAGCGGCAGTTCCCATGACCACGCGCCAAGCTCCAAAGCCGAGAATCCGCTCGACCTCGGCGGGCGTTCGAATCCCGCCAGCGACCTGGACAGGAACATCGACTGAAGCGATCAGATCCTCAATGAGCGGTCGATTCTCGTAATCCCCGTACGCGGCAGCATCGAGATCGACGATGTGGAGTCGATCGGCGCCCTTGGCTACCCAGCCGCGAGCTCGCTCAATCGGGTCGGCATCCAACGAGATGGCCTCGGTGACATCGCCCGTCGGAAGCCGAACCGCCTTGCGGTCGAGAATGTTGACGCGTGCGTACAGATCCATGGGCTCACCCTACGCGATCGAAATGGCGTAGCAAGACCGTCGGCAATCCTCGGTCTCCGGTCACGGGCAAGTCTCCCACCAATCGCTGGCGGCTCATCCTTGCCAATCGCTGATCGCTAGATCCCTGCGAAGAGATCGGGATCCGCCGGGTCACAATCGACGGTCGAGTTGACCAGGGTCAGAGACTCGGACCCGAGCAGGCGCCGCAACATCTCAGGAGGCAAGCTTCTGACCCAGGAATCGGCGGCGAACTGGGTGTCGTGACACAACAGTGCCTCATGCTTTTGCTCGAACCAATCGGCCACATCGACCGTCGTTGTGATGAGGCTTGCAAGGGAACCGGCCCCCGGCTCTTCCACCTCCTCATCGGCACCGAGATCGGGGGCCATCTCGCGACGCACCTTCACCATGCGTTCCCGCGACCATGTGGTCCAGTAGAGCTTGGAGGGCAGCCAGGGTTCGCCGTGAGTGGCAGCCGGGTATCGACCCAAATCAGCCGCGGCCCAATAGGCAGCGGTGCCTATCCGGTGCACCTGAATGTGATCCGGATGCCCGTATCCCCCAAATGGGTCGTAGGCCGTGATCACGTCGGGGTGGCGCTCTCGAATGATCTTGACGAGACGGCCGACCGCCTCAGAGAAGTTGGCACGCCAAAAGGCATCCGGGTGATCGTTGTCCGGTGTCCCCATCATCCCCGAGTCCCGGTAGCCAAGGAACACCGGCTCGCCGACTCCGAGCACCTGCAAAGCCGCCCTTAATTCAGCGGTTCTGATCTCCCCGAGCTGGTCCCGAACCTCATCGGCGTCGTCGCGGTTGTGAATCTCGCCGACCTCTCCCCTGGTGGCAGTAACAACCGTCACCGGCGTCTCGCCTGCAGCCAACGAAGCAAGTGCGCCGCCGGCCGAGATCGACTCATCATCTGGATGGGCGTGGAAAGCAAGAAGACCTGACATGGAGGCGAGACTCTACCGGCGAGCCGTCTGCATAAATTGCTACTGCCCCTAGGTTCAGCGCCCATGGAGTCGAGACCATCAAATACCGGCGATGTCACAAGCATGGATTTCGCGACTTCTTGTAGTTTCGGTTATGGTCCGCAGCCCCTCCGACCACCGGTCCGGAGGGCTTCGAAGCGCAAAGGCCGGAGACGATGCGCCAAATGACACACCGATTTCTCAGCGTCACCCTTGCCGCCGCGGTGGTGATGGCTCTAACCGTTCCGAATGCGCTCGCAAACCACGAGAGCAATCCCAAGAGCGGACCCGACCACGTCCAGGGTGAAGACGTCGCCTATCCGCTCGTGTTCCCCGTCCAGGGTGCAAACAACTTCGGCGACCACTTCTGGTCGCGCCGCGGCAGTGGTGTCCACCATGCGGTCGACATCATGGCCAACAAGATGACCCCGATCGTGGCGGTGGCCAGCGGAACGGTGCAGTGGGTGGGCAGCCGCTGCTGCACGTTGCGGATCAAACACGATGACGGCTGGTCATCGAGCTACATCCATCTCAACAATGACAGCCCCGGAACCGATGACGGCCAGGGCTGGGGAATCGCGACGGGCATCACCAAGGGCACCCATGTCAACGCCGGCCAGCTGATCGCCTATGTGGGCGACAGTGGCAACGCCGAGGGAACGTCGCCTCATCTTCATTTCGAGTTGATCGATCCACACGGCGTCTACGTGGATCCATACCTCTCGCTTCGAGCAGCCGAAGGCGGCGCCCCGGCGGCCGTCTCCGGCACCACCGTCACCACCTGCAGTGTGCCGGCCGTCGGATCACTATCAGCCCTCACCGGAACTTCAGGACTGATCAAGCGCGGAGCACGAGGCACTGCGGTGACCCAACTGCAGCAGTTTCTCCGGGCCGCGGGTCACGATGTAGGAACAATCGACGGAGTCTTCGGTTCGAAAACAGTCGCCGGCGTTCGCCAGTTCCAACAACACCAGCGACTAAATCCCGACGGCGTCGTCGGCCCGGTCACAGCCTCTGCCATCAAGCGGATCGCGGCTGCACTCCCCTCTTCGAGCGCCCTTGTCAGCTCCAGTCGGACTTTGCGACCCGGAGACCGCGGCAGTGACGTAAAGCAGATCCAAGTGCTTCTGCAGCTTGCCGGACACGACGTCGGAGGAGCTGACGGCGTGCTCGGTCCAAACACCCAGACGGGAATCGAGGCCTTCCAACGCAAGGCCGGACTCACCGTCGACGGCAAGATTGGCCCCAACACCCGAGCTCAACTGTCGGCTGCACTCGGCCTATCTGGGATCAACGCCTGTAGCTGAGTCGACCGTCACCGTCACACTTGGTGTTGGCGCGGACCGAGTGGGGACGCGACGGTTCGGTGCTAGACGATCGCTAGCCTCGCCCGATGCCGTCGGACACCTTCTCCCACACCGTAAAGGTCGGCGCGACCCCGGAGTCCGTCGCTGCGGCCCTCCAAATAGCCGCCACCTGGAAGGGAATCGGCCCAATCGACGACGTCTGGAACGCCACGCACGAGGGATCGGATCTAACCGCATTCAGATGGAGCGCCCATGCCGCCGGCAAAACGTGGGAGGGAACCGCCATCCGCAACGAGGACCACAACCCCGGCACGATGACCTTGGATCTCGACTCGTCGGAGATCGCCGGAGCGCTCACAGTCTCATATGCGCCGGACGAAGGAGGAACGGCCCTCACTGTGGATTTGTTTGTCCGATCGAAGGGCGTCCTCGCTGGAATGTTCTGGGGAGTGGTAGCGGACGCCCTACGCAAGGGTCTACCCAGCCAAATAGAGGGGTTTGGAAGCCAGTTCTAGAGGCGGGGCCAGGGAGCCGTCAGTCGGCTTGGACCCAGGTTGGACATCGCCGGAGCTAGGCGTCGTCTTCCGCAGCATCGGCAAAGGTTTGCGCCAGCTCTCTGGCCCGCTCGACATCGCCGTCGGCGATCTCGGCCCGATCGGTGAGCAGGGTGACTTCGTTGCGGAAGATCTGGAGAAACCCACCATGCAGGGCGACGGTCACGCTGTCGCCATCGACCGGGTGAATCACCGTCGTTCCGGTGGCCAACGCTGCCATCGTGGGTTCGTGATCGGCCAAGACGCCGATCTCGCCCTCGGTGGTGCGGGTGACCAGCATCGTCGCCTCACCGGACCACACGATGCTCTCCGGCGACACCACATCGAGCTTGAAAGCCTTAGGCATATCTATACCCGGTCGGGGGCCCTACCCCCGACCTCCTCCGCAAAGTGGGGCCCCTGCCCCACTGCGGCCGTCTGACTGTTCTCTAGCGTCAGTGGCTCAGGCTCTATTGCTCTGACTGAGGACTGAAGACTGAGGACCGACGACTCCATCACGCTGCTTCCATCTCCTTGGCTGCGGCAAACACGTCGTCGATGCCTCCCTGGTTGTAAAAGGCCTGCTCAGGGATGTGGTCGACCTCACCGTTGACGATCATCTTGAACGAACGGATCGTATCTTCGAGAGCAACCGTCTTGCCGGGAATGCCGGTGAACTGTTCGGCCACATAAAACGGCTGTGAGAGGAACTTCTCGATACGCCTGGCGCGGCCCACCAACAGCTTGTCTTCCTCCTGAAGCTCATCGATACCGAGAATCGCAATGATGTCCTGCAGATCCTTATAGCGCTGCAGGATTCCCTGGACGGCACGGGCCGTGTCGTAGTGATCGTCGCCGACGATCCGCGGATCCAGGATCCGTGACGTCGAGTCGAGCGGATCGACCGCGGGGTAGATACCCAGCTCGGAAATCCGTCTGCTCAAGACCGTGGTGGCGTCGAGGTGGGCAAAGGTCGTATGCGGAGCGGGATCGGTGATGTCGTCGGCAGGCACGTAGATGGCCTGGAGCGACGTGATCGACTTGCCCTTTACCGATGTGATCCGCTCCTGCAAGGCACCCATCTCGTCGGCGAGCGTCGGCTGATAGCCCACCGCCGAAGGCATCCGGCCGAGCAGGGTCGATACCTCAGAACCGGCCTGGGTAAAGCGGAAGATGTTGTCCACGAACAGCAAGACATCCTGGCCCATCTCATCGCGGAAGTATTCGGCCATGGTCAGGGCTGAAAGCCCAACGCGGAGGCGAACCCCTGGCGGTTCGTCCATCTGGCCGAACACCAGGGCAGCCTTGTCAATGACACCCGACTCCTGCATCTCGCCGTAGAGGTCGTTGCCCTCGCGGGTTCGCTCGCCTACGCCGGCAAACACTGAAACGCCACCGTGCTCGGTTGCGACACGATGGATCATCTCCTGAATGACGACGGTTTTGCCGACACCGGCACCGCCGAACATTCCGATCTTGCCGCCCTGGACATACGGCTCCAGGAGATCGATCACCTTGATGCCGGTATGGAACATCTCGCTCTGGGTGGCGAGTTCCTCAAAAGCCGGAGCGGGACGATGAATCGGCCACCATTCCTTGGCACCGACCGTTCCATCCTCGGTATCGAGAGCCTCGCCGAGGACGTTGAAGATGTGTCCGAGTGTGGCCTCGCCTACCGGAACCGAAATCGGAGCACCGGAGTTACGGACCTCAGTGCCGCGCACCAAGCCGTCCGTGGGCTTCATGGCTACAACACGTACCCGTGAATCGCCGAGGTGCTGGGCGACCTCACCCACCACCTTGGATGACACGCCATCCACGGTGAGGTCGAACTCGACCGCAAAGTTGATCTCGGGTAGTTCGTTTGGTGGGAATTCCACATCCACGACGGGACCCGCCACCTTTACGATCCGACCGGTACTCAATGCGTCGCTCACGACTTTTCTCCTTACGCGTTTGTGAGCGCCTCGGCGCCCCCAACGATTTCTGAAATCTCTGTTGTGATCTCGGCCTGGCGTGCTTGATTCGCCTGCCGGGACAGGATCTGGACAAGTTCATCTGCGTTCTCGGTGGCCGCCTTCATGGCGCGTCTGCGCGCCGCATGTTCAGATGCAGAGGCGTCCAGCAAGATCCCGAACGCCATTGCCTCGACATAGCGCGGCAGCAATCGGCCGAGGATCGTCTCGGCATTTGGTTCGTAGGTGTAGCCCACCGGAACCACATCGGCCGCCGCATCTTCGAGTGCGTCAGGGGGCTCGATCGGAAGGAGCGGCCACCTTGTGGGTGTCTGCGTCAGCGCCGACACGTACTTGGTCGTGTATATCTCGATCGAGTCGACCGTTCCTTCGGCAAAGTCGTTCATGACGACATTGGCGATGGCACGTGCGTCTCCGTATCCGGGTCTGTCGGTTACCCCAAGGAAGGCCTGCTCGATCTGATATTTGCGGTACTGGAAATAGCCGTGAGCCTTCTTGCCTACGGCGTAAACCCGAGTGTCGATCCCCGCCTTCTTGTGCTCGATCAGCCGAGCCTCAGCCATGCGAAGGATGCTCGAGTTGTAGCCACCTGCCAGGCCCCGATCCGATGTCACCGCCACGATTCCGGCCGTCTTGACCTCGCGGGCATCGAGCAGGGCGTGGGAGGCTGCGCCGGATGCAGCGGCCACATTGCGGATGACTTCGTTCATCTTCTCCGTGTAGGGCTGAGCAGCGATAACCCGCTGCTGCGCCTTTACGATCCGCGAGGCTGCGATCAGCTCCATGGCGCGGGTGATCTTCATCGTCGACTTGACGCTGCGGATCCTCCTGCGGATCAGTCGAAGTTCGGCGCTTGCCATCGGTCTGCGCTACTCCCCGAACGTCTCGGCATAGTCGTTGATCGCACCGGCGAGTGCATCACCTTCGGGCAACGTGCCGGATTCGTTGATCGCGGTGAGAAGATCGGGATGGCGGGTCCGCATGTAGTCGGACAATCCCGCCTCGAACTCGAGGATGCGCGATTCCTCGACACCGTCCATCAACCCGTTTGTAACGGCGTAGATCACCACCACCTGCTCGGCAACCGGCACCGGCTGGTACTGAGGCTGCTTTAGCGCCTCCACCACCCGCCGCCCTCGCTGCAGCTGGGCTTGCGAGGCAGCATCGAGGTCGGAACCGAATCCGGCAAAAGCCTCCAGCTCGCGGAACTGAGCCAGATTGAGCCGCAGTGAACCGGCCACACTCTTCATCGCTTTGATCTGAGCGTTGCCGCCGACGCGAGATACCGAGATCCCGGCGTTGATGGCCGGACGCACGCCGGAGTAGAACAAGTCGGTCTCCAGGTAGATCTGGCCATCTGTGATCGAAATCACGTTCGTCGGGATGTAGGCCGAAACGTCACCGGCCTTGGTCTCCACGATCGGCAAACCGGTCAGCGACCCACCGCCGAGTTCGTCGCTCAATTTGGCGCAACGTTCCAGAAGTCGGCTGTGCAGATAGAACACGTCACCCGGGAATGCCTCCCGCCCTGGAGGCCTACGGAGCAACAGCGATATCGATCGGTAGGCCACCGCCTGCTTGGAGAGATCGTCAAAGATCACCAGTGCGTGTTCGCCCTTGTACATCCAGTGCTGGCCAATGGCTGAACCGGTGTAGGGGGCATACATCTGAAGCGCCGGTGCCGCAGATGCCGGAGCGTTTACAACGACCGTGTAGTCCATCGCTCCCCGTTCGCTGAGAGCTTCGACTACTTCGGCAACGGTGGATGCCTTCTGACCGATCGCGACGTAGATGCACTTAACGCCGGTGTCCTTCTGGTTGATGATCGTGTCTACAACCAAGGCTGTCTTGCCTGTCTGGCGGTCACCAATGATCAGCTGGCGCTGACCCCGACCGATCGGGGTCATCCCGTCGATGGCCTTGATGCCCGTCTGCAGCGGTTGGTGAACCGGTTGCCTCTCCACGACAGATGGTGCCTGCGTTTCCAGGAGCCGGGACTCCGAAGCTTCGAGCGGTCCCTTGCCGTCGATCGGATTACCAAGCGGGTCGATCACCCGGCCGAGCAGGCCGTCGCCGACGGGGACGGAGAGAACCCGCCCGGTCTGACGAACTGTGTCGCCCTCATGGACGTGGGAGCCGTCGCCCATGATCACGGCACCGATCGAGTCCTCGTCGAGGTTCAGTGCCACACCAAGGAGTCCACCGGGGAACTCCAACAACTCGGATGCCATCGCATCCGCCAAACCTTCGACTCTGGCTACGCCGTCGCCGATAGAGGCTACGTATCCAACCGTGGCCGCCTCGAGATTGGGTTCCCAGCCCTCGAGGTTCTTGCGGAGGGCTTCGGTGATCTCCTGGGGATTGATGGTCAGTTCGGCCATTTTACTCCTCAGCGCCTGGTCAACGTTTCACGAATTTGTTGCATGCGGTGCGACAGCGATCCATCAATCACCGTGTCACCGACCCGGGCGACAACGCCGCCAATGATTGAAGGGTCGACGATCGTCTTTACTTCCACGTCCTTGCCGGTCGCCCGCGACAACGACGCAGTGAGTCGGTCCACGGTCCCGGCATCGAGCTCTACAGCGGTGCGCACCTCGGCGATCACCTTGTTTCTCTCTGCTGCGGCGCGCTCGGCGAGCCGGTCGGCAATGGCGGGAAGATCCGAAGACATCCCAACACCGACTACGAAGTTCACGAGGTTCACCGATAGCGCCGACGTCCTGGAGCCGAGCAGGTCATCGACCACACCCTTCTTGAGCTCCGTGGGGAGGCGCGGATCGGTGAGCGCATCACGCAACTCGGGTGACGACTCGAAGGCACGTGCGATGCGGAAGAGTTCGTCGCCCACACGAGCAAGCTCACCCTCCGCCGTTGCCACCTCAAGGATGGCGGCCGCGTAGCCGTCGATGCGCTGGTCAGCCGCCATCAGGTCTCCAGGCTCCCGAGATCGTCGATATACCTATCAACCAGGGTTTGTTGCGCCGACTCATCGACGCTGCCGGCAACCACCTTTTGAGCCAACTCCAGCGAGAGCGAAGCGACTTCGTCCCTGATCTGGCCGGCAGCCCGCGCCTTTTCTGCTGCTGCGTCTTCGCGGGCTCGGCCGCGGATCGACTCTGCCTCGGCCTCCGCCTTTTCGACCAAATCGGTGCCCAGGGCATCAGCAGTCTGACGAGCGCCGTCCACTATCTCGTTCGCCTCGCCCTTGGCTCGCGCCAGTTGCTGCTTGTAGTCCTCCAGCAGACTCTCGGCCTCTTGCTTAGCCTCTTCCGCCTGTGTCAATTTGCCGGTGATGGCTTCCTGACGAGCGGCGAGGGTCTGATTGGCTGCAGGAAGCACCCACTTCCAGACGAACACGAAGATGATCGAAAAGGCGATGAACCCAGCGATCAACTCCGATGTCTCCGGCAGCAGCAGGTCTATTCCACTGCTCTCCTCGACCACAGCCTCTTCGGCAAGGACGAGCAGCGAGGCCAGGAATTGGATCATGATTTCCTATCTCCCTAGGCGATGAAGAAGAGCACGAACCCGATAAGGGCCAGTGCCTCGGTGAACGCGATGCCCAAGAACATCGTCGTGCGCGCCATATTTGCGGCTTCGGGCTGGCGCGCCATCGCCTGGATGGCGTTGCCGACCACGATGCCGATCCCGATACCGGGTCCAATCGCAGCGAGGCCATACCCAATTAGGGCTATGGCTCCCTTGATCTCTTCCATTGGGTTGTCTCCTTCTTAGTGCTCGGGATGGACCGACGTTTGTATGTACACCGCCGACAGCAGCGTGAAGATATATGCCTGCAGCACTGCCACGACGAATTCGAAAACAAAGATTCCGAGGCCGAACAAGAACCAAGGAAGCCCGATGATCGACCGAGCTCCAATGTCACCGACGGCTGCGAAGAAGACCCACCCCGATCCAAGCAGCAGGGTCAACATCAGGTGCCCGGCGACGAGATTGGCGAAGAGCCGGACGGCGAGCGTGATAGGCCTGAGAACGAACACCGAGACGAGCTCGATGAGTCCTACCAGCCAGCGAAGGGCCAGCGGCACGCTTTTGGGCCAAACGATGTCGAAGAGATAGTGCAGGCCGTTCTTGGAGAAGCCGACGATCACAAAGATCAGCCAGGTGAAGACGGCCAGCATCAACGGAATAGCCATTCGTGAGGTCAGGGGGAAGTTGATGCCCGGCGTCAACTCGAACAGGTTGGCTACCAGGATGAACATGAAGATCGACAACAGGTAGGGCGCGTACCGCAGTCCATCGGGTCCGATTGTCCCCTTGGCCACATCATCTCGCACAAACGAGACAACCGATTCCATCGCAACACCGAACTTCGACGGAACGACATTCCTCTTGCGAAACCCCATGTAGAGCAGAGCCAAAACGATGAACATTGCGAGGAAGGTCAGGACGACCGTCTTGGTGAAGTTGAGCGGGCCAATCGAGAACAATGACTCGGTGAATTCGAACAGTTCGATGACGTTGTCGGGCGCGCAGATGATCTCCGTTGCCGGATCGCAGCTCTCGCTGGCCAGAATCAGGACGTCCACTCCAACTCCTTCTCGCTTCCACGGACGATGGCAACAGCCTCCAGCGTCAACAACACCAGATATGTCACAACCGCCGCCACACCAAACGCGATTCGGTCGATCTCAAAGAAGCGCGCAACAAGAAGCATCGACACCGTGATGGTGAGCAACCGCAGCACGAAACCGAACAGCGCTGCGGCATGATAGGCGCCTAGCGAGATGCGCGCAGCCAGCGAAAGGAGCGCGCCCGAGGCGAGCAGGTTGAGGACGATTACGACCACACCGATGGTGGCCCCGATGGCGCCACTTGCTCCTCGCAAACCCCATGCGGTCGCAACGGCGAGGGGCCCGATCACCAGTCCGCGCTTTACGGTGTGAAGGGCGAGGATCGCCTCGACATCCATCACCGGAAGTCGCTCAGTCACCGGAATCACCGTTGGCGATGGTCCACATCCTCCAGAAGCCGATGATCGACCCGGCAATGATCCCGAGCACGATAAAGACCGGCTTGGTGTCGAGCCACCAGTCCAGCAACGCCCCAAGCAGGAAGCCGGACATGATCGTCGCAAAGAAGCTGGCGGAATCAACGCCAGCGGCGACCTGCCGTCCAATCTCCTCGTGGTATTTGCTCACGCCGAGAGCCCCCTCCAGAACAGCTTGTGACCCTCTTCACAATGTATCGATGTTCCCGAGTCAGAGCAAACCGTCATCAGACATGCCCCGGGAAACTCGCCGGATAGGGCGGAAACTCAGCGGCGACGGCCCCGAGCCCACGGCGCACTTCGTCGAGAATCGACTCATCTGCCCGATTCTGCAGCGATCGCACCATCAAACGACCGACCTCCTCAACCTGCGCTTCCTTCATCCCGCAGGTCGTGGCTGCCGGGAGACCGATCCGCAATCCGCTGGCGCGATAAGGGGGTCGTGGATCAAACGGAATCGTATTGAAATTGATCGTCAGCCCGACCGAGGACAGCACGCGGGCAGCATCGCGACCGGTTAGGTCTTCGTCGATCGAACGGAGATCCATCAAGAAAAGGTGGTTATCGGTGCCGCCGGAAACGACTCTTGCCCCATCGTCCATCACGGCCTGGGCCATCGCGCTCGCGTTCGAAACAACCTGTGCTGCGTACTCCTGATACTCCGGCGTCGCTGCCTCGGCGAAACACACGGCCTTACCGGCGATGTGGTTGTTGAGCGGCCCTCCCTGGGCATTGGGAAACACTCCCTTGTCGAGCGCCGGCCCGAATTGTTCATCGGCCAGGATCAGGCCGCCCCTGGCTCCCCGCATCGCCTTGTGAGTGGTGGCCGTCACCACATGAGCGTGAGGCACAGGGTTGGGATGAGCACCACCTGCCACCAATCCAATGATGTGGGCTGCATCGACCATGAGCAGGGCTCCGACCTCGTCAGCGATCTCCCGAAAGGCCGCCCAGTCGATGATGCGCGAGTACGCGGAGTATCCGGCGACGATCATCTTTGGCTTCTCGGCGTTGGCGACCCGCCGCACCTCATCCATATCGATCCTCTCGGTCCCGGGATCGACCCCGTATGCCACGAAGTTGTAGAGGATGCCGGAAAAGTTCACATGTGAGCCATGGGTGAGATGGCCCCCCTGGTCAAGGCTCATCCCGAGAATCTTGTCTCCAGCCTCGAGCAATCCGAAGTAGACCGCCATATTCGCCTGGGCACCGCTATGCGGCTGGACGTTGACGTACTCGGCGCCAAACAGTCCCTTGGCTCTATCGCGCGCCAGATTCTCGAGTTCGTCGACGATCTCGCATCCCTCGTAGTAGCGCTTGCCGGGGTACCCCTCGGAATACTTATTGGTAAAGATCGACCCAGATGCCTCCATTACGGCACGCGAGACAAAGTTCTCTGAAGCGATGAGATGAACGTATGAGCGTTGCCGTTCTACGTCACGCGCGATGAGAGATGCGACTGCCGGGTCGGCGTCGGATAGAGGGGCTTCAGAGACCATGAAATCCTTCCTGCGAGCCGGGTCAGGGTAGTGCGGCGCTTGAGCGCCAAGTCAGTGCTCAGCGAGCGACACCACGCTCCGACACGATGCAATGATCGAGCCTCCGGCGCCGGCTCACCCGCCCGCCCACTCGACCGGCCCAACCCTCAGGATTCGAGGTCTTTCGCCGGAAAGATCTACCACGGTCGACGCCAGACCGCCTCCGGCAGAGCCCGGGAGGTATACCCCTACCGAAGCGCCGAGAGCCGCCTCCGCCGCCTCCGCGTCATTGGCAGGATCGCCGGCCGAGAGATTGGCGCTGGTCACGGCCAGTGGACCCACCGCCTCCAGTACCCGAAGCGCCACCGGGTGATCAGGAACCCGCACCCCGACTGTGTCGCGAACATCATCACCGACCCACTTCGGAACCCCGGGAGCACGGCGCAGGATCAATGTCAACGCGCCGGGCCAATACCGGCTGACCAGCGAGGCAACCGCAGCATCGATCAGAGCCACTTTGCTGAGATCGTCGATGGTCGCGCCGAGGATCGGAACCGGTTTGATCTCGGGTCTTTGTTTGGCGGCAAACAACTGCTCGACTGCCGAGTACTGCATTGGATCGGCACCGATCCCATAAACGGTGTCCGTAGGCAGTCCGATGATTTGACCCTGGCGAAGGGCAGCAAGAGCCCCTTCGATGGTGGTCACCGCGGTGGTCGTCGATAGACGGCCGGAGGCTCACCGCAGACTTGGCGCACCTCTACACGCAACATGACGCTCCGCGGCGTGCCACCAATATTCGATCCCGCCCGGCGAGATCGGGGCGCACCTCTCGATCGAAGGCAAAGAATGCCGCATGTGCGGGTTCGCCCTGGGTTTCGCCTATCTCGCTGATGATCCATCCGCCGATGCCGACCCACCAGAACCCTTCATCGGCGATCCGCTCCAAGATCTCGGTACCAGTTGGACCCGACACGAGCGCCGCGTGAGGCTCGTGATCGCGCACCTCGGCGGGGAGGCCGGCGAGTTCGGAGGCGGCTACATAGGGAGGATTGGCCACGACCAAATCGACTCGCCCCATCAACCGCTTGGGAAGAGGTTCAAACAGATCGCCGTGGAGAAAAGTTACATCGAGGCCGGTTTGGATTGCGTTCTCCTTGGCCAGGGCCAGCGCATCCTCGCTGATGTCAATGCCAAACACCTGGGCATCAGGAAATGCGTACTTCAGCGCCAGGGCCAATGCACCCGATCCGGTGCCGAGGTCGACGATCACCGTGCCGGGACCGGCAATCCCAAGCGATGTCACGGCCTCCTCCCACACCCGCTCGGTCTCTGGCCGCGGAATCAGGGCGCGATGGTCAATGAGCAGGTCGATAGGCCCGAATTGCACCGATCCTTCGAGGTACTGCAATGGCTCGCCGGCGTTGCGCCGGGCAACCAATTCGGCGATCCGTTGTTGATCGGCGGCACTCGGTGGGTCGAGTGCAAGCGAGGCGCGATCCCGGTCGGTCACGGCCATCGCCAACCGTTCCTGTTCATGCTGTGGAATCGCCATGTCGGGAGAGTACGCCCGGAGCGGATCCCAAGTGACGATCTGCCATCAAGCGGCGGCGGTTGCCTCAGCTTCGACAAAGATGCACTCCCCCGGACACTCGTCGGCTGCCTCGAACACATCATCTCTGAGTGAATCCCCAACCGTGACGAATCGACCTGGATCAGCGGCGCCTGCGGTCCTGAGTCCGCCTTCGTCGTGGACGTAGGCCAATCCGTCAGCTTGAAGTCGAAATACGTCGGGACAGATCTCCTCGCACATCCCATCGCCGGTGCACAAATCCTGATCGATCCACACTCTCATACCGCTCTCCTCTGCTGGTGATGTAGAGAAGATGCAGGAACAAACCTCAAGAGGACCTCAACAAGACGTTGGCTCTTGGCGAATCGCGGATCAACGCGAGCAGGGCTGCAACTCAACGAAGGTGGCCGACGCCTTGTAGCGGGCCAGCCCTAGGCTCCTCATCCAATGACCGCCTCCAGTCGCTTCGGAGCAACCGCACTCACCCTCGTCCTCATCGCGGGGGCGTGTTCAGATTCGGACGATTCGACGACCACCAGTGGCCTGGCCGGAGACGCAACGACCACGGCTTCAGCAACAAATGGACCTGCAACGTCGACGATCCCCCAGGTCGCGAGCTTTTCCGACGATGACGATGTGATCGCCGTCGACGATGCGGTTTTGATCGGGACCCTCGACAACGGACTGACTTACTACATCCGTGAGAACGACTCCCCCGGAGGGCGGGCGCAGCTGCGACTCGCCGTCATGGCGGGGTCGGTGCAGGAGGCCGACGGCCAGCGTGGCGCCGCCCACTACCTCGAACACATGATGTTCAACGGGACCGAGCGCTTTCCTGCCAATGAACTCGTACTACTGCTGCAGCGCTTTGGAGCAGAGTTCGGGCCCGATATCAACGCCTACACGTCCTATGAAGAAACCGTCTATGAGTTGGAGTTGCCCACCGACGACGTCGAAACTCTCACCGCCGGATTCGACGTGCTCCTTGAATGGGCAACCGCCGTGGCACTCGATCCCGACGAGGTTGACTTGGAACGAGGAGTCCTCGTCGAGGAGTGGCGACTGAGAGACCAGAACTTCTGGGGCCGCTACTTCGAGGGTGTCACCGATGTGCTGCTTGAGGGAACACCATTCGGAGACCGCAGCCCGTTGGGCGATCCAACCCAGGTCGCCGCGACCACGACCGAGGGACTGCGTGACTTCGTCCAGCGCTGGTACCGCACCGACACGATGGCGATCATCGCGGTAGGGGATTTCGATGCCGACGCGATTGAACAGCTCATCTTCGAACGGTTCGCCCCGGTCGCATCGGCCGTTGATCCAGATCCGGTTCCCCATCCGATCATCCAGGCCGCAACGGAACCTGCCTTCTTCATAATCGCCGACCCCGAGTATCCCCAGGCCTGGGCAGAACTCAACTATCCACTGCCGGTGCTCGATGGCGAAGGAACCATCGGGTCTCTGCGACAGAGCATGGCCCTCGAACTGGCATGGGAGATGATCGTCAACCGCTTGCAGGAAACCGCGCTGCGCGGCTCCGCTCCGTTCTTTGATCCGTCGTTCGCCTCCAATCCGCTCGTCCGCGCCCAACGCACCCCCGGTCTGGCAGCGTTCGCCGACCCTGCTGATCTCGGCGCAGCAACCGAAGCCCTTCTGGTCGAGGTAGAACGCGCCCGGGTGCACGGCTTCAACGCCTCCGAACTGGATCGGGTGGTCGACGTCATGCGCGGTGACGTGCAGTTGGCCTTCGACGAACGCGGGACCACCCAAGACGCTGAATATGCCGACACCTACGTCGAGAGATTCCTCGGCGGCATTCCGATTCCATCAGCCGACGATTGGTTCGACTTGCGACTCCGCCTCCTCGACGAGATGACCGCCGAACAAGCGTGGGCGACGTTTGCAGCCACGGTCGCATCGACCGAACCGTTCGTCATCCTTGTTGCACCGGAGGCCTCCCAGGACGTCATCCCTGAGGAATCAACTCTGGCCGAGATCCTCGATCGCGTCGGCTCGAGTGACTACGAGCCATGGAGCGACGACATCGAACCGCTCGAGACGTTGATGAGCCGACCCGAACCGACCTCGGTCAAATCCCGTGGGCTCTTCGCCGACACCGGGCTCACCGACCTGACGCTCGACAACGGAGCACGAGTCGTCTTCCTGCCGACAACAATTCGCGATGACGTCGTCGTGTTCCGAGCATCCAGTCCCGGCGGGTGGTCGCTACTGCCGCCAGGCGACGTAGTCGAGGCGCAGCTCGCGGCCGACATCATCGCCAAAAGCGGCGTCGGCGACATCGATCAGGTCACCTTGGATCGCACGCTTTCAGGTCTCGTCGTGGCGCTGACTCCGTTCATCGACGAGGTACACGAGGGATTCTTCGGTGAGGCGGGGACCCGTGACCTGGAGACGCTACTTCAGTTGGTCCATCTCTACATGACCGAACCTCGGTTCGAAGAGACGGCCCTCGACATAGTCATCAGTGAGGCCCTGCCCTATGCCGCCAATCCGGAGCAGGTACCCGACCTGGCCGTGGCGGGGGCCCTCAATGACTCCAGGTTCGACGGTGATCCGCGCTTTGCCGTGTTACCGACCGCCGCCGAACTCATAAATCTCGATCTCGATCGAGCGGCGGCCATCTTTACTGACCGCTTCGACGATCCCGGCGATTTCGTCTTTGTGTTTTCGGGCGACTTCGAGGAGAACGTCGTCGAAGACCTGGCACGGCGCTACCTCGGCACGATTCCCGGTCCGGGCGACGCAGAGCCATTTACCAACGTCAGACCGGACCTCCCCGACGGCGTCATCGAACGCGTCGTCGAAGCCGGCACCGGGGAACTCGGTGGAGTGACCTTCCTGTTCAGCACCGCGACCGAATTGGACGACACCAAACGCATCCAGATCGATCTGCTCGAGCTAGTGCTGCAACAACGGCTCACGGAACGGATTCGCGAGCAGCTCTCTGCGTCCTACTCACCATTTGCGTTTGCAGGTTTGGTTGAAGAGCCGGTGCAGTCGGTAGAACTACGAATCCAGATCAGCGGCGACCCGGCTGGGCTCGATGAGGTCGTCGCCCAAACACTGGCGGTGCTGGCAGACCTCCGCGCCAGCGGACCAACCGCCGACGAACTGGCGATCGCCCAGGAACAACTCCTGCGCGATTACGAGTTGGTGTCCAACGAACTGCTGTCGCAAGCCATCGTGTCGGCCGCTGAGCACCCCGGCCAGAGCTTTTCACAAGTCGTGAACCGCATCGGGCAAACCTTTGATCCGACTCGAGCAGACTTGAAGGCACTGGCCAACGAGTTGCTCCGCGCCGACAACTACATACTCATACGACTGGTACCGATCGGATTCGAGTAGCGACTAGCTGTTGGCGATTAGCAAGAAAGACAACTCTCCCATTTGGGGGATTCAAACGTAGAACAGGGCGCCGCCGTAGGTGGCTCCTCCATGCGGAGGCGCTTCGGGGCCGAGTAGGACCTGAACGTCGGAGCCAGGCCGCAGGCGTTTGGTGGGGGGAAGACTGGAGACTGGAGACTGGAGACTGGAGACTGGCTACTCCTCTTACCCTTCGCTCAGGCGCCTCGCCTCGTCATCGAGCGTCAACGCATCTACGAAGGGGTCGAGCGCTCCCTCCAGAATCTCGGGGAGTCGCTTGATCGTCATGCCTATCCGATGATCGGTGACACGGTTCTCCCGGAAGTTGTAGGTGCGGATCTTCTCGCTGCGCTCGCCTGAACCGACCTGGGCCTTACGATCGGCGGCCACCTCGGACATCTGCTTGTCCATCTCGATCTGATAGAGGCGGGCCCGCAGGACACGCAGAGCCTTTGCCTTGTTCTGCAGCTGCGATTTCTCGTCCTGGCAGATGACCACGAGGCCGCTCGGCTTGTGAGTGATACGAACTGCTGAGTCTGTTGTATTCACCGATTGCCCTCCGGGGCCGGACGATCGAAAGACATCGATTTCGAGATCGTGCTCATTTAGCTCCACCTCGACCGCGTCAACCTCAGGCAGCACTGCGACGGTCGCTATCGAGGTATGTACCCGGCCCTGCGATTCGGTCTTGGGGACCCGCTGAACCCGGTGCGGCCCGGCTTCGAACTTGAAACGAGAGAAGGCCCCGGAACCCTTTACCGAGAACGTGATCTCCTTGAAACCGCCTGATTCGCTCACAGACGTGTTGATCGGATCCGTTGCCCAGCCATGGTTCTCGGCATAGCGCTGGTACATGCGATACAGATCGCCCGCCCAAATCCCCGCCTCATCGCCACCCACCGCCGCCCTGATCTCGACGATGACGTCCTTGTCATCGTTTGGATCCTTCGGCACCAGCATCAGGCGGAGTTTGCTCTCGAACGCATCTGCCGCAGTCGAGCGGGCCTCAGCCATGGTTCTGAAGTCGGCCGCCATCTCGGCGTCTTCTTCGATCGAGGCCAGCTCGGCTGCTTCTTCAGAATCCTGAATTGCGGTGCGATATTCGGCGAACACGTCAACGACTCGTTTGAGGTCGGAGTATCGCTTTGCCACCTCCGCATACCTGGCCTGATCGGCTGAGACCTCAGGGTCTGCCATGGTCTCCAGCGTCTCGTCGTAGGCCTCTTCGATCTCGGTCAATCTTGCGAAAAGTGCCTCGTCCCTCACGTCGAAATCACGTATCCGAGCGCACCCGGCGCGATCGGGCCGCGCTGCTCCACATCGGTACGATCAGCAGTGTCGAGCGCAGCAAGCAGCGAGGCAACGGCCACCTCGACCTGATCATCGGTCGGCTCGCGGGTGGTGAGTCGTTGCAGCCAAATGCCGGGGCGCGAGGCAAGGCTCATCCACCGATGGTTGGCGGCCAACTTGAGCACCTCGTAGGAGATACCTGCAATAAACGGGATCAGCACCACGCGACTCGCCACGAGCCAAAACCATCCCGGTCGACCGACCGCAGTGAACACCACGATCGCGATCAAGATGACGATCAAGAGGAAGTTGGTTCCGCACCGTGGATGGCGCGGGCTGTATTTCTGGATCGCGTCGACCGACAAGGGATCGCCGGCCTCATAGGCGTGGATCGTCTTGTGTTCAGCGCCGTGGAACATGAATACGCGAGCGATCTCAGCCGAGCGGCCGATGGCCCAGATATAGCCGACGAACAGCAGCACCCTGACGAGTCCATCGACCACGTTGAAAAAGACATCCGACTCCCCCACCAACCGCTCGGCACCCTTGGCAACGAGGAGCGGGAGCAGCATGAAGAAGCCGATAAAGAAGATAAATGCCACGACCATCGCTCCCGCGATGTGACGAGGCTTGATCTCCTCCTCGTCCTCATCAGTCGCCTTGGTCGCCGACCAGGACAAAGCGCGAAAACCGAGGCTGAGCGATTCGACCAGAACCATCACGCCACGAATGAGCGGAACCTTGGCTGCTCGCGACCGCGCAGACAGTCGTGGTAGTTCATCGCTACGAGCTTCGATGACTCCATCGGGGCGTCGCACCGCCACGGACCATCCAGTCGGACCGCGCATCATCACACCTTCGATGACGGCCTGACCTCCGACAGTGGCTCCCGGCGAACGGGACACTGGCTACGAGTCCTCGGACTCGGTGCTTTCCTCTGTCGCCTCTTCGGCGGGGGCGGCAACAGGCGCGTCCGCCTTCTGGCCGTACCGCCTGCGGAACCGCTCGATGCGGCCACCGGAGTCGATGAGGATCTGCTTGCCGGTGTAGAACGGGTGGCTTGCGCTCGACATCTCGACGCGCACCATCGGATAAGTGTTGCCGTCATCCCACTCGATCGTCTCGGTGGTCGCAGCTGTTGACCGCGTCAGGAACTTGAAGTCCGACGACGTATCGACGAACACGACCTCGCGGTATTCGGGATGGATTCCTTGCTTCATCTCTACTCCTGAGCGGACCGGAGTCTAGGACCCGGGCTGGGTGGACTTGGCGATGTCGGCTAGGAACTCGGCATTCGACTTCGTCTTCTTCAATCGGTCGATCAGCAACTCCAACCCCGCGGCCGGTTCGGGAAGGGCGAGCAGCACCCGGCGCAGCTTCCACACCTGGGCCAATTCGTCCTTGTTGAAGAGCAATTCTTCCTTGCGGGTACCGGAAGCTTCGATATCGATGGCCGGATACACGCGCTTGTCGGCGAGTCTCCGATCGAGGCGAAGCTCCATGTTTCCGGTTCCCTTGAACTCCTCGAAGATGACCTCGTCCATCCGCGATCCGGTCTCGACCAGAGCGGTACCGAGAATCGTGAGGCTTCCTCCCTCTTCGATGTTGCGGGCAGCACCGAAGAATCGCTTCGGGGGATACAGCGCCGTCGAATCGACGCCACCCGAGAGAATCCGGCCGGACGCTGGAGTCGCCAGGTTGTACGCCCTCGCCAGCCTGGTGATCGAATCGAGCAGGATCACCACGTCGCCACCCATCTCAACAAGACGTCGAGCTCGTTCGATCGCAAGATCCGCCACCTGGGTGTGCTCCTCCGCAGGACGATCGAACGTCGAGAAGATCACCTCGCCCTTTACGGAACGCTGCATGTCGGTTACCTCTTCAGGTCGCTCGTCTACGAGCACGACGATCAGCTGGCACTCTGGATTATTTGCCGTAATGGAGTTGGCGATCTCCTTCAGCACCGTCGTCTTGCCAGCCTTTGGCGGCGACACAATGAGCCCGCGCTGACCTTTGCCGATCGGCGAAATCAGGTCGACGATGCGCACCAGCACATGGTCGGCCTCGCCTTCTATTTCGAGGCGCAACCGCTCATCAGGAAACAACGGCGTGAGGCTTTGGAACTTGGGGCGGTTGCGAGCTTCTTCAACCGTCATCCCGTTGATGTGGTCAATCCGGGTGATCGCGGGGAACTTTTCCTTGGAACGCGGCGGACGGATGGGGCCGCTGACGGTGTCGCCCTTACGAAGGCCGAACTTGCGGACCTGGCTTGCTGATACGTAGCAGTCCTTATCACCCGGCAGGTACCCGGTTACGCGAAGGAAGCCGTACCCCTCAGGCAAGATGTCGAGGATGCCTTCGCGGTCCTCGAGATCCGCGTCATCCCACTGCTGCTGCTCCTGACGCTGACCGCTGCCCTGACCGCCGCCCTGACCGCCGCCCTGACCGCCGCCCTGACCGCCGCCCTGACCGCCGCGGCTGCGTCGACGCCGCTGACCGCCTTGGCCGCCCTCACGATTCCCATCGCGATTCCCGTCTCGATTCCCGTCTCGATTCCCGTCTCGATCACCGTCCCGGCTGGGTCTGGATTGGGACGCGGGCTTGGAATTTCTTGGCTTGGCCGTTGTAGCGGCTTTACCGCCCTTGGGCGCAGAGGGCTCGTCTTTTGCGGGTCGGTGCGCCTCGATCTCCGGGAAATCGACGGGGTCTGGCTCGGCGCTTGCATCAAAGTCGTCGGATTCGAGGATCGCCGCAATCAACTTGGATTTCTGCAGACTGTCGTGTTCGGCGATTTCGAGCGAGCCGGCGATCGTGCGCAGCTCGTCGAGCTTCTTCTCCTGAAGCTTGGATCGTGTGGTCATTCGCTCCCTCTCTGGTTCTGGGACTGACGAAGTGTCGAAGGCGCCCCGCAATTGCGAGTGGCGTCCGTTGGCTGTGGGGTCTCGGAGACACCCCGGTCATGAGACAACTCGATTTCGGCGGGATACGCCGGATCGAGGAACAGCTTCAAAGGATCCTCCAGAACATCGTTCTGATTAGGGACAGTCATGGGACACACGCATTTTTTCCAAAGCAGGTGCCAACAGACAGTGTCCAGGGAATCGGGTTGTCTACCCGATGGGTTGATTGTAGAGCCTTGCGACGATTCAGCAAAGACTGGTCGTCTGATCACCAACCGAGGGATGCGCGAACCGCACCAATTTCCGGGGCGACTGGGTCGAGCTCCACATCCATATCGACAGCCGTTGCAGGGTCCTTTAGGCCGTGTCCGGTGATCGTGCACACCACCGGTCCGTCGGGGAGATCAGCCCTATTGGCCAGCAATCCGGCTACCGAGGCAGCAGAAGCAGGCTCACAGAAGACTCCCTCTGAGGCGGCCAGTAGGTCATATGCATCCAAGATTTCGGTATCGGAAACCGCCCCGATGATGCCGCCGGACTCGTCACGAGCGGTCACCGCTTCCGTCCACGACGCCGGATCACCGATCCGGATGGCGGTCGCAATCGTCTCCGGATGATCGATCGGTTCACCGTGGACGATCGGTGCCGCACCTGCAGCCTGAAAGCCCCACATAACGGGAGCAGCATCGGCGGCCGAGTACCCCTTCCAGTGGGCCGTGATATTGCCGGCGTTGCCAACCGGGAGACAATGAGTGCCCGGAGCCGCGCCGAGCGCGTCGATCACTTCCCAGGCGACAGTCTGCTGCCCTTCGATTCGATCCGGGTTGACCGAGTTGACGAGTGCCACCTCGTCACTCGCCATCTCGCGCACAACTCGCATGGCGTCATCGAAGTTTCCGTCAACGGCCACGATCCGGGCTCCGTGACGAACCGACTGGGCGAGTTTGCCGAGGGCGACGTTGCCGGCAGGAAGAATCACGATCGCTTCGATGCCAGCCCTGGCTGCGTATGCAGCCGCTGAGGCAGAGGTGTTGCCGGTCGAAGCGCACACAACCGCACGTACCCCAGCAGCAACGGCTTTCGACACAGCGAGCGTCATTCCTCGATCCTTGAAAGAACCGGTCGGATTGGCGCCCTCCACCTTGAGGAACACCTCCCGCCCGACCATCGTCGACAATTTCGGGGCCGCCAGCAATGGAGTATTCCCCTCGAGAAGCGTGATCGCCGTCGTACTCGGATCGATGTCGAGGCGATCGCGGAACGCCTCAATGAGACCCGGCCAGGTCACACTCCCTCACTTTCGACCCGGATCACCGATGCCACTGCCTCCACGACCTCAAGGGCGCGCAACGTCTTGACCGCTTCTTGTTGGGCAGCTTCGGGTGCACGGTGGGTGACCAACAGCAAGGTCGCTCGATCCCCGCGACCCTCCTGACGGACCGAAAGGAGGCTGACACCTGCATCACCAAAGGCGGTCGCTATCTGCGCCAGAACCCCTGGATTGTCGACAACTTCGAGCCTGATGTACCACTGAGTCTCAACCCGACCAAAGTCGACGACATCACCCGGTTCGACCCTGATCGCCGGAGCCACTTGCGATCCTGACAGGTATTCCCTGGCGGCATCGATCACATCGCCGAGAACTGCCGTCGCCGTCGGCTCACCTCCGGCACCCGGTCCGGCAAAGAGCAACTCCCCCACAGATGATCCCTCGACGTAGATGGCATTCGTCGCACCGCGGATGGCTGCGAGCGGATGTTCCGACGGAAGCATGAGGGGATGGACCCGGACACTCACACCATCCGAGCGCCGTTCAGCCACCGCCAACAATCTGATCGCGAATCCGAGTTGTTCGGCCGCATTGAAGTCGGCGTCCGTGATATCGGTGATGCCTTCGGTGTGGATCCGATCCGGTGAAACCCATGTGCCAAACGCGAGGCCAGCCAATATCGCTGCCTTCGCGGCCGCGTCGGTGCCGGAGACGTCGGCGGTGGGATCCGGCTCGGCGTAACCGAGGCGCGTCGCAGCGGCAAGGGCTTCCTCGTACCCCACGCCTTCGTCAGCCATCGAGGAAAGAATGAAGTTGGTGGTTCCATTGACTATCCCAAGAATACGGTCGACCTGCTCACCGGCAAGTGTCTCCGTGAGAGGCCTGATGATCGGGATACCACCCCCGACCGCCGCCTCGAACAACAGAGGTACTCCGGAGGCTGCAGCGGCAGCAAAGAGTTCGGGACCGCGAGCGGCGATCAATTCCTTGTTCGCGGTGACGACGGGCTTGCCTGCCTGCAGCGCGCCCAGCACCAGTTCACCTGCCGGCTCCAACCCTCCCATTACCTCAACGATGAGGTCGACTTCGGGATCAGAGATCAACGACCCAATGTCGTCTGACACCAATTCGTCCGGAATCGACGGTCTGCTCTTGGAAGTGTCACGAACGACGATCCGACGAACCTCTAGATCGAGACCGGTCTTGGCGATTACGCCAGCGCGTCCCTCAACCAGCCTGCGAATCAGACTGCCACCGACCGTTCCCGCTCCCGCAATGCCGATCCCGATTGCCATTGCCGGATCGTACCGTCAGCGAATCGGTGCATTGGCGTCAAGTCCTACTCTGGCGAGTAAATGGAGCGACCACCGAAGAGACTCGGAGAAATGCCCGCCGACACATCAGTCGCCATCGTCGGATTCGGTCATTTCGGCCGCGCCCTATCGGAACTCTTGCTCGCGACGCCAGTCGCCGTCCGAGCGTGGGACCCGTTCGTCGAACCACCCCAAGAGCTAGGGACCACCGACTTGAGCGAGCTGGTCGCCAAGGCGAACGTCGTTGTGGTGGCCACGCCGGTTGGTCAGATCAGAGCAGCGCTCACTGATCTCAAACCCCTCCTGCGCGAGGGCCAACTAGTGATAGATGTGGGCAGCGTCAAGGTGGGTCCCATAAAGGCGATGACCGACGTACTCGGTGCCGACGTTGAATGGGCGGGAACTCATCCGCTCTTTGGTCCGACCAACATCGCCCGCGGCGAACGACCGCTGCGAGCCGTGGTCTGCCCCAACGAGCTTCAGCCGCGGGCAGCGCAAAGGGCCCGCCGCCTGTACGAACGAATCGGATGCCAAGTCATCGAGCAGCCCGAATTCGAACACGATCGATTGATGGCTCGCACCCACGCGATGGCTTTCTTCATCGCCAAGGGACTCATCGATATCGGAGCAGCCGAAGACCTGGCCTTCTCCCCGCCTTCATTCCAGGCCCTCGGACAGACGATCGAATCCGTCCGTGGCGATGCAAGTCATCTCTTCCTGGCGATCGAGCGAGACAATCCTTTCGCCGCCGACGCCCGTCAAGCCCTGCTCGATTCTCTATTGCTGGTTCACGGCCAATTGGAGGAGCTGGAGATCGAATCCTCAGGTTCTGCCGCCTCGCCTGCCTTCGCCATCCCCGACCTGGGCGATCAAGCCCCAGAACTGATGAAGACGCGGGACTTGATCGACGAAGTCGACGCGGAGATCGTCCAACTCCTGGCTCAGCGAAGCCATCTGGTGGACCGAGCGGGCCGTTTCAAGTCTGAGAGCGGACGATCGGTGCGCGATCCGAGTCGCGAGCAGGCACTGCTTGAACAGCGCCGCCAGTGGGCCAAGGAGCGGGGCCTTTCGGAAGATTCGGTGGCCGACATCTTCACCGCAATCCTGCGATTCTCCCGGGCATTGCAGACGGCAGACAAGCCCGCCATTACCAAGAGTCGTGACCGGTGAGAATCTTGGTCACATCGTCTCGGGAGCGCTCAGGCCGAGCACCCCCAATACCGCCAGGATCACACTCTTGCTGGCGGCAATGAGCCACAAGCGGGCTTGGGTGACGCCAGGATCGTCAACGACCACCCGGCACTCGCTATAGAACCGGTGGAAGGCGGTAGCGAAGTCGGTGCCGTAGGTGGCAACGCGATGCGGGGCACGGCGCCTCGCAGCCTCGGCGATCTCTTCACCGAGGCGGTCGGCTTCACGGAGCAGAGCGAATTCGGCCGGATGGTCCAACACCGACAGATCGACTTCGTCCATCGGCTGGCGCACAATGCCCTGCTCGGCGGCAAAGGCCTCCAGAGAACACATCCTGGCGTGCGCGTATTGGAGGTAGTAGACCGGGTTGTCCATCGACTGCGCCTTGGCCTCCTCCAGATCGAAGTTGATGGTGGTATCGGGACTAAACGCCGCAAGATGGAATCGGGTGGCGTCGGTCCCCACCTCCTCTAGGACCTCACGGAAGGAGATGAACTCCCCCGTCCGCATCGACATGCGTACCGGGTCCCCGCCGCGGCTCACGTTGACCATTTGATTGATCAGGACCTCGAGGCGATCGGGCTCATACCCCAGTGCCTGTACCGCTGCCTTCATCCGAGGGATGTAGCCATGGTGATCGGCACCCCAAACGTTGATGGCACGATCGAAGCCACGCTCGAATTTATCTCGGTGATAAGCGATGTCAGGAGCGATGTAGGTGTACTCCCCATCCGACTTGACCAGCACCCGATCCTTTTCGTCTCCAAAGTCGGTGGTCCGGAACCACGAGGCGCCGTCGTCTTCGTAGACGTGACCGCGCTCCCGGAGAACCTCTATCGAACGATCTACGTCACCGCTTTCGTGCAGCGTCGTCTCGCTGAACCATTGATCGAAACTGATACCGGCCATTTCCAGCGTTTCCTCGATCTCGAGCATCGCCCGCTCCAGTCCCCATTGCCGAATCCGGTCTCGGCGGTCGTCCAGATCCACCAGAGAGTCACCCTGCTCGGCGAACAATTGCTCGGCCCACTCCCTGACATACGCGCCGTGATATCCGTCCTCGGGAAATTCGGTATCGAGACCGTTGACTTCGAGGTAGAGCGCCTCGAGGCTGGCGGCGTAGCGGTCCATCTGCACACCGGCATCGTTGTAGTAGTACTCGCGACTCACCGGATAGCCGGCGTAGTCGAGGGCATTGGCGATGACATCGCCTATTACCCCGCCGCGCCCATGGCCTATGTGAAGCGGGCCGTTCGGATTCGAGGAAACGAACTCGACCTGAATCCGCTCTCCGGATCCCCGCTTACCGCGGGCATGGTCGGGTCCACCATCGGCGGCCTTGCGCAGCACCTCGTGATACCAGTCGGGAGCAAGAGTGAAATTGATGAATCCGGGGCCCGCGATATCAGTCGACGCCAGGTAGGGGACGTCCGGTAGATGCTCGACAACGAGCGCAGCCAGATCCGGCGGCGCAACTCCGGCTTGCTTTGCTGCGACCAACGCAATGTTCGTCGCCCAGTCGCCATGATCGCGATCACGCGGACGCTCCACTACGAACGCGACGGTTCCCAGCTCCGGTATCGACCCGGCAGCGGTAACCGACGCGAGAGCGCTTTGCACCGCTTGTTCGATCACGTCGGGGAATGAAGTCATAAGAGGTACTTGATCGTACCGGTGGATTATCCACCGATTGGTCCATCGGTACACTCGATGCGCTGCCCTCGTAGCTCAGGGGATTAGAGCACCGGCCTCCGGAGCCGGGTGCGCAGGTTCGATTCCTGCCGGGGGCGCTTGACAGAGCGGACACAAAGCCCGACCAACCGGCCGAGGGGTCGCATCCTTTCGAGCCCTATCCGGGCTCGACGTCACGACCAACGAACCTCGCTTCGCTCGGTACCCCATGAGTAGGTTCGATTCCTGCCGGGGGCGCTTGACCGACCAGCCAAACCGACCGTGGAGTCATGAGATTCCAGACGGCCCCTGGGACTACATCGTCATCGGGTCCGGCATCGGCGGAATGGCGTCTGCAGCAATGCTTTCCAAACTGGGGCGAAGGGTCCTCGTCCTGGAACAGCACAACATCCCCGGCGGCTTCACTCAGATGTTCAAGCGACCCGGATATCGCTGGGATGTCGGAGTACACATCGTGGGTGAGATGTCCGAGGCGAGCTATCCGGGTCGCCTGCTCCAGACACTGACCGACGGGCGTCTCCAGTGGCAGCCGGTTGGGGAGTTCTACGACGAATTCAACTTTCCCGATGGCTTCTCAATCCAACTTCCGGATACGCCGGAGGCGTTTCGCGAGACCTTGATAGACGCGTTTCCCGAGGAACGCAGCGCCGTTGACGAGTACCTGATGATTACCCGCACCGCAGCCCGCTCGACAGCCAAAGCACTGCAGGTTCGAGCCATGCCGCGCCTGCTGCCCACGAGCGGCCGTAAGCGGGCCACAGCAACCGCCCAGGAGTACATGAGCGCGACTACGGCTGAAGTCCTGGCATCGCTCACCTCGGACCCCCGCCTCCGAGCCGTCCTCGCCGCCCAGTGGGGGTATTACGGGGCCACCCCGGCCCGGTCCTCTTTTGCGATGCACGCGCTCATGGTGCGCCACTTCCTACACGGCGCCTACTACCCGGTCGGCGGTGCTTCCAGCATCGCGCCGGCTCTCCTGACGACGGTCGCCGACGGGGGCGGATGGACGGCCGTACGCCACACAGTCGATCAAATCGTCACCCGACGGGGAACGGTCACCGGTGTCCGCCTGGCAAGTGGCGCCGAAATCGCCGCCAAACGGGTCATCAGCACTGCAGGAGCGATCCCCACATCCAACTTGCTCGAAGCCGGCCTGCCTGGCTCTCAGGCACCGTACCGCGAGGCCGGTCCGGCACACGTCAGTCTGTACATCGGATTCAAGGGCGACATAGGCGCCAAGGGTGCCAAGCGGTACTGCCAGTGGTACTACGACTCCTGGGACATGGAGATTGCAGGGTGGGATGTAGATCCGGATCGCACCCCCGGTCGCACGCCGGTGATGTTCTGTAGCTTCCCGTCACTCAAGGATCCCCAGCACGACCCGGGGCCGGAGCTACGAAACACGGGTGAGGCAATCACATTCGTTCCCTGGGATGCGTTTGGTCGGTGGCAGGGCAGCCGATGGAAAAAGCGGGGGGCCGAATACGACGCGTTCAAAACGGAACTCACCGACCGACTGTTGCAGCAATACCTGGACGAATACCCGGATCTCGCCCCATTCGTTGATCACGTCGAGATGTCGACCCCGCTATCGACCAACCACTTCGCCGCATCGCCACAAGGTTCGATCTATGGGCTCGGGACAGCACCGGAGCGATTTGCCGACCAGTCCCTTGTCCCCCGCTCCGAGGTCAAGGGCCTTTACCTTGGGGGCGCCGACGCGTCTGCGCCCGGAATTGCGGGAGCACTCGGCGGTGGGGTGCTCGCCGCCGCCGCCGCCGAACCATTGCGCAGCGCACGGTTCCTGCAGCCGATCATGAAACGGCCTTCTCCCTGACTCGATTCCCCGGGCTAGGCGGATCTTGAAGGGCTAGCCGCAGTTGGCATTGGCCCAAGCATGCATCTCATTGCTCCCCGGGATGAACGCAGCCGCCGAGAGAAGATCCGCCTGGGCTTGGTGATACAACAGATTGTCCTTGGACTGAACACCAATCTCCTCCGGAGCGAGCGAGACCAATACCTCGGCCCAGGCGTTGATTCGAGCCGATGCAGCATCAAACCCGGCGTCGGTGGCCGCCACGGCGTCACTCAAAGCAGCCTTGTATTCGCCCAAGAACACCGAGCAGAAGGTGGCATCGTCGGGGACATCTACGGCGACGGATTCGCCTCCCCCACAAGCCGAAATGGCCACCGCGGCGACCAAGACCAGGCTCCCGAACCCGGGAATCCGACTAGCCAAGTCCCAGCACCTCGACGAAGCGGGGCTCGCTCAGGGCTCGATCTATCGGCCGCTGTCGGACCTGAAACAACCACAGACCATCCCAGGTTCCCCAGGCGTCGTTCCATAGGGCGTTCCAAAACTCGCAGATCTCGATCATCGGGTCCCACCCCATGAACCCCAGCACCACCGGCAGCGCGCCAGCGTTGGTGCCCGAGGCTCCCTTGCGTCCGTCTCGGATCCCGAACCTACCCGCGGCGGTCAGAGCGTGCGTAGGAAAAGGACCGTACGACTACCCGAGCCCCATCACCTCGACGAATCCGGTAAGGACATCATCCATATCGGGATGGCCCATTTCATCGAGGTCGTAGGTGACCCTGGTGTGCGGTTTGTCGATTTCGAGCACTCGCGTCAGATCGATCGGCGTCCCGATCACTACAACATCGCATTCGGTGGCGTTGATAGTTGCCTGCAAGTCCTTTATCTGATCGGCGCCATAACCCATCGCCGGGAGGACGGTGCCAATCTCGGGATACTTTTCGAACGTGTCGACAAGGCTTCCGACCAAATACGGTCGCGGATCGACAAAGGCCGCCGCCCCGTGTTGGGCAGCCGCCACAACACCCGCGCCGATCTTCATTCCGCCGTGCGTCAGTGTCGGCCCGTCCTCGACCACCAGCACCCTCTTACCGCGCACGATGTCCGGATTCTGCAGCACCGGTGGCGAAGCGGCCTCGATGACGGTGGCGGTCGGATTGTGCTCAGCGATGTTCGCTTTTACCTCGTCGATTCCCTCTCGCCCAGCGCTGTCCATCTTGTTCATCACGATCACATCAGCCCGTCGAAAGTTGACCTCTCCGGGGTAGTACGCCAACTCGTGACCCGGCCGGTGAGGGTCGACAACCGTTATCAAGAGATCCGTTTCGTAGAAGGACACATCGTTGTTTCCGCCATCCCACACGATTACGTCACACCCGTCGGGATCATCTTCGGCCGCCCGAACGATGGCCTCGTAATCGTTGCCCGCATAGATCACGTTGCCGCGCACAATATGGGGCTCGTATTCCTCCATCTCTTCGATGGTGCAATCGTGGCGCTCGAGGTCTTCGATCTCGGCAAACCGCTGCACCTTCTGGGCCACAAGATTTCCGTATGGCATTGGATGCCGAACCGCCACGACCTTCAGCCCTTTGCTCATCAGAACCTCGACTGCCCGCCGCGCCGTTTGGCTCTTGCCGGCGCCGGTGCGAACAGCGCACACTGCGACCACCGGTTTGGTGCTGCGGATCTGCGTATCTGTCGGCCCCAACAGCGTGAAGGATGCTCCGGCTGCCATTACGACTGCCCCGACCCGCATCACATGGTCATATGAGATGTCGCTATATGAAAAGGCGCATTCATCGACCCCCAGCGCCTCGATCAGTTGCGGGAGTTCATCCTCGGCGTGGATCGGGATTCCATCGGGGTACAACGGGCCGGCCAATTCGGCGGGGTATCGGCGCCCCTCGATGCCGGGAATCTGGGCGGCTGTAAAGGCCACGACCTCGGTTGATTCATCATTGCGGTACCTAGTGTTGAAATTGTGAAAATCGCGGCCAGCCGCCCCGATCACGATCACCTTGCGCCGCATGTCACGACCCTTCTTGATAGTTGTTTTGCATCACCCTGCAGGAGCCACGCTCGGCCCGGTAGGGACCAAAGGCCGCTGCCTCAACCGGTGTCCGCCTCGAGGCCAGCCGCCTCGATCCCCGCCACCGCGCATGCCTCGTCATTGTCTCCCGTGTCTCCGGTGATGCCAACCGCGCCGACGACACGCTCGCCCTGACGGATCAGTACTCCACCGGGCGACGGCACCACCTTGCCCCCCGACATCGCCCCCAACGCAGCCAGGAACTCGGGGCTCTTGGAGGCCAGAGCCCTGGTCCCCATCCCCATTCCCAGAGCTCCCCATGCCTTGCCGATCGCGATCTGCGGCCGGATTATGCCCGCATCATCCTCGCGTTTGAAAGCCTTGAGGTGACCTCCGGCGTCCAGCACCGCGACCGCAAGTGGAGCCAGGCCCATCTCCCTACCCCGTGCCAGTGCCGCGTCGACTATCCGTCCGGCCTGATCAAGCGAGAGATCCATCACGCCAACCAGTCCAGCACGACCTTGCCGCACTCACCCGAAGCAACAGTGGCGAATGCGTCCTCGAAGTCAGCCGCCGCAAAATTGTGGGTCACGATCGATGAGATATCAAGACCGCTTTGCAGCATCGCAGCAGACTTATACCAAGTCTCGAAGATACGTCTTCCGTAGATGCCCTTTACGGTCAACCCCTTGAAGATGACCTCGTTCATCTCAACGGTGATATCACCCGACGGAATGCCAAGGACGGCCACATTGCCGCCGTGGTTCATAGCTTCGAGCATCTGGTTCAACGCCGAGGCAGCCCCTGACATCTCTAGTCCCACATCGAACCCCTCCGTCATGCCCAGCTCCGTCATTACCGAGTCGATCGACTCGGACCGCACATCGATAGCGCGATCAACGCCGAGCCCTTTCGCCAACTCCAACCGGTACGGATTGATATCGGTGATCACCACAAACCGCGCCCCGACGTGCCGTGCAATGGCGATCGCCATCAGCCCGATCGGCCCGGCTCCGGTGATGAGCACATCCTCGCCCACGAGGTCAAAAGCAAGAGTGGTGTGGGTGGCGTTACCGAGCGGATCCAACACCGAGGCGATGTCGTCTCCGATGTGCTGCGGTATTGGAAAGACATTCTCAGCCGGAAGGGTGACGTATTCGGCAAACGCACCGGGACGGGTGACACCGAGGCCGAGGTGGTTGTGACAGAAGTGACGACGACCGGCCCGACAGTTGCGGCAGTGACCGCAGGTGATGTGACCCTCCCCGGAAACCCGGGCACCTAACTCGAGGCCGTTGACCTCCGAGCCGAGCCGAACGATCTCACCCATGAACTCATGTCCCACGGCCATCGGGACCGGAATCGTCTCCTGAGCCCACTGATCCCAGTTGTAAATGTGAAGATCGGTCCCACAGATGGAGGTCTTGGAAACCTTGATGAGGACGTCGCGATCGTCGGGCCGGGGAATATCGATCTCGTCCAGCCACAACCCCGGTTCGGACTTTGCCTTGACCAGCGCTCTCACTCCAGCACCCCCATCTCCGTGCCGATTCGAGAGAATGCGGCCACCGCTTGCTCTATGTCATCAGACGAATGAGCGGCCGACATCTGGGTTCTGATTCTGGCCTCTCCCTTGGGGACCACCGGGAAAGAGAATCCGATCACATATATGCCCTCCTCGAGCAGGCGGGCGGCCATCTCTCCGGCAACCTTGGCATCGCCGAGCATGACAGGGATGATCGGATGCCCTGCGCCCCCCAACGAGAACCCCGAGGCCTCCATCCCCTGGCGGAACAATGCCGCGTTTGCAGCCAACTTGACCCGAAGTTCATCCGACTCTTCGATCAGGTCGAGGGCCCGCAAGGTCGTCGCCGCAATCACGGGAGCCAGGGAATTGGAGAAGAGATAGGGGCGAGACCGCTGTCGCAACCAGCCGATCACCTCTGCAGGGCCGCTGGTGTACCCACCGGAAGCGCCCCCCAGCGCCTTGCCAAAAGTACCGGTGAGGATGTCGACACGACCTTCGGCTCCTCGCGCCTCGGCGGTCCCGTGGCCCCGCTCACCGACAAATCCGACCGCGTGGGAATCGTCCACCATCACCATCGCATCGTGCTTGTCGGCCAAATCCGCGATGGCCGGAACATCCGCCAGCATCCCGTCCATGGAGAACACGCCGTCGGTCACGATCAGTCGATAGCGAGCATCGGCCGCTTCTTCGAGTCTCTCTGTGAGCTCCCCCATGTCACTGTTGGCGAAACGCATCCGTCGCGCCTTACACAGCCGGATCCCATCGATGAGCGAAGCATGATTCAGGGCATCGGAGATAACTGCGTCCGACTCGTCGAGGATCGTCTCGAACAGCCCGGTGTTGGCATCAAAACACGACGAGTACAGGATCGTGTCTTCCATCCCCAGGAAACTCGAGATCCGGTCTTCGAGTTCGCCGTGAACAGTCTGAGTCCCACAGATGAAGCGCACCGAAGCCATCCCGTATCCGTATGTATCGAGCGCCTTGTGAGCGGCCTCCACAAGCGCAGGATGATTGGCCAAGCCCAGGTAGTTGTTGGCACACATGTTTATTACCTCAGCGCCATCGGCAAGACGGATTCGGGCGTCCTGGGACGAGGCGATTACTCGCTCCTCCTTGAACAGTCCTTCATCCACGAGAGCCGTCGTGCGGGCGCCGAAGTCGGAACTAAACGTGCTCATGATCGAGACGCTACCCGGTCGGACCCGGTCGGTCAGCGCCGACCCACCAATCCTCTTGATCACACACATCTGGAGCCAGCAAGCCGAGGGGCTGGCCGATCTCAGCCGCAGCTAGAAGATGATTCGGCGTATGTTGCCAAAGCCGAATTCACGGCCGATCACAAGCAGGTCCATCGTGATCGCCACCCCCCAGTGGAGCATCCATCCCCAGAGGAACGAACGCGACTTGAGCGCCAGATAGCCAAGGATGAATCCGGCGATTACGGCCGCAAACGTCTCGGGAGCCGGCTTGCCGAAGTGGATCATCGTGTACGGGATCACCATGACCGGGACCGCGTAAACGCCGAGCCGCGGATACAGCCCGAACACCAGGAAACCCCGGAAAAACGCTTCCAACCCGAGGAACTGCATTCCATAGAACAGTTGGTAACCCCAGAAATGCCACCCGCCTTCGACGGCAAACGAATAGAGCGGATACTTCGCCTGGAACGCTCCGAGCGAAGACGCCAAGAACAAGACCGGGACCATCGCAGCCAAGAACCACACATAGGGACGTAGGTGCTCCCACTGTCCACTGAGGCGAAAACCCCAATCGCGTGGTGATTCTCGGAGGATGATCGTGATCACCGCCAGCGGGGCAACGACCCTGATGACCAAGCTGGAAACACCCCAGTACTGGTACGGCAACAACAAGAAGTAGGCGCTATATCCCTCGCCGAGTCTGTCGGCGACTCCTTGATGGAAGCTGGTGCCGGCAAATCGAGAAGGCAGGCCCCAATAGTTGAATACGACCATCAACAGTGTCGCCGAAACGAAGACAATCAGCGTCTTGCGATCCATCGTCTGCGGCGGCGCGGAGCCGTCGAGTGCGGGAACCGTGGTGTCCAAGTGGTCTCCGGGTCGCGAAGGCGGAACCGTATCAGAGTGGTCTTGACGCGTATCATCCGAGCCTTCACGATTCGGAGATCCACGATGCGACCGATCTGGAAGGGTGCCATTTCCTTTGGCCTGGTGACGATCCCGGTCGGCCTCTATACGGCTACCGAGAACAAGCGGCCAAAGTTTCGCCAGTTGCGAGACGGCGATCACGCTCGCGTCCGCTACAAGCGGGTCGCCGAGAGCGACGGCGAGGAAGTCGCGTTTGAGAACATCGTGAAGGGCTACGAGATCGAAAAGGACCGCTACGTGGTGTTCACCGACGAGGAGTTGGCCCAGGCGCTACGGACCAAGGGCTCCGGGCTGGTCGATGTGATCCAGTTCGTCAAGTCCGAAGAGATCGATCCCATCTACTACCGCGCCTCGTACTTCCTCGCTCCTGAACAGACCGGCGTAAAGGCGTACAAAATCCTCGTGAGTGCCCTCGCCGAACGAGACATGGTCGGCCTCGCCAGAGTGGCAATCCGAGAGCGCGAATACCCAGCGACGCTTCGCGCCGAGGAAGGCGTCATCGTTATGGAAACGATGTACTGGCCGGATGAGATCCGCGAACCGGCTTTCGAAGAGCTGGAGGCTGAGACCGAAGTAAGCGATCAGGAATTGAAGATGGCCGAAATGATCATCGACAACCTCACCACACCATTTGATCCAGAGGAATGGGTGGACGAATCCCGTGAGGCGGTCGAGGAACTTGCCAAGCGCAAAATGGAGGGCGAGGAGATCGTCGGGCCACAGAGTGCGCCACAGCCAACCGGCGTCGTCGACCTCATGGAAGCGCTAAAAGCCAGCGTCGAGGCCACCAAGGCCAAGCGCAAGGCCGGCTAGAAGAAGTCCACAGTCTTCAGTCTTCAGACCTGAGTGCTGAGTACTCCCTCACGGTGTGAAGTCCCAGACGACCACCTCGGCGATCACCGATCTAGTCGGCGAGAAGCTGCGGGTGGTCGTGAGCACGTACGGCAGGAGCCTCTCCCGTGAAAGCCTCGACCTCGACCAAGCACGTGTGTGCGGTGGGGCCTTGGGCCAACGACGAGGTTCCTACGTCACGGGTGAGGACATTGGGGTTCCCCGCTCGGCACAAGCCTCCCGGCTCAACTGGATCCCACCACGCCCCGGTCGGGAGCTGGACCACGCCTTCGATCAGGTCATCCCGAATGGTGACCGAAGCCAGACAAGCACCTCGATCATTGAACACCCGAACTAGATCCCCCGCCCCGAGATCTCGGGCTTTCGCATCCTTCGGGGTTAGACCGATCTGTTCTCTGCCATCGACCTTGCCATTCAGACTCGTCTCGCCATGGTCCCACTGGGAGTGGAGACGGGTCTTGGGCTGGTTGGAAATCAGATGGAGGGGATACCGGCCCACACTGCCGAGCCATTCATACGGTTCAAGCCATGACGGATGAGGCGGACAGTCCTCATAGCCGAACCCTTCGATGGTCTCGGAGTACAACTCGATCCGACCTGAGGGTGTCTTTAGTGCGGAGCCGACCGGATCATTCCTGAACGCAACGAGCTGCGATGGAAGCGGCGGGACCAACTCCTCGGGAATCTGGAAGTGACCTGTCTCCTGCAACTCCTGCAACGAGGGGTAGTCAGGATGACGGGAGTGGAATCTGTCGTAGAGATGCTCGATCCACTCGGCAGACGTTCGTCCCTCCGTAAATCTCTCTCCCGCACCAAGACGCTCTGCCAGGTCGGCGAATATGTCGAAGTCGTCCCGTGCCTGTTCTACCGGTTCGATCACCTTCTCCATCCAGAAGATCCAGTCATCATTTCCGCTACCCCCTACATCGTCCCGCTCCAGCGGGGTCGTTGCGGGGAGCACAATGTCGGAATTCCGAGCAAGGGCATTCCAGAAAGGCTCGTGACAGACGATGGTGTCCGGGGTCTGCCAGGCCTCGGCCAGTCGGTTGAGATCCTGATGATGGTGGAACGGGTTGCCTCCGGCCCAATAGACCAGTCGCGTCTCCGGGTAGGTAAGGCGCATGCCGTTGTAGTCGAACTCCTCACCGCCATGAAGCAGGAGGTCTGAAATCCTCGCCACCGGGATGAAGTCGGAGACATCGTTCTTGCCCTGAGCGAGCCTCGGGAGATCGTGATAGCCGACCGCGTGCCCATTCAACCCGACCGCTCCATAGCCGTAGCCGATCCCACCTCCGGGGAGGCCAATCTGACCGAGCATCGCGGCCAGCGCCGCGGCCATCCAATACGTCTGTTCCCCATGGTCGATTCGTTGCACCGACCAGCTAACGGTGATGAGGGTCCGCGCCCGCGCCATATCGGAAGCAAGCGACATGATCCGCTCCGGATCGACGCCTGAGATCTCGCCGGCCCATTCGGCCGTCTTGGGCGTGCCATCCGACTCTCCCAAGATATAGGCACGGAGGCGATCCCACCCGATGCAATAGGTGCTGAGAAACTCCTCGTCCTGATCTCCGGCGAGAAGGAGACTGTGTGCGATCCCGAGCATGACGGCGGTATCCGTGCTCGGCCTTACCGGTATCCACTCGGCCTCGACAGCATCCATCACGTCCTCGCGCAAGGGAGAGACGTTTACGAACTTGACTCCACGATCGCGACAGTTTTCGAGGTAGCCAGCAAACATGTGACGACCTTGGCCTCCGTAACTCACCTGGCTGTTCTTTATCGGCAGACCTCCGAAGGCCACCATCAACTCAGTGTTCTCTGCGATCTCTCTGAAATGAGGTTGCTCGTCCAATATGTCGTTCAACGAGAACCCAAAGACATGAGGGACTATCACGTGGCCGGCGGCGATCGAGTAGTCATCGACCGAGTAGGTATAGCCACCGATCGAGTTCAGAAAGCGGTGGATCTGGCTCAGGGCATGGTGGAATCGGCCGGCACTGGCCCAGCCGTAGCTGCCGCCGAAGATCGCCTGATTCCCGTACTCGGAACGCACCCTTTCCAGCTCCGCAGCGAGCATGTCCAAGGCGACATCCCACTCGACCTCTACAAAAGGCTCTTGACCGCGACGTTCCGGGTTGGATCCAGGACCATTTCGATACCAGGACTCGCGGATCGCCGGACGTTCTACCCGACTCTTGCGTACAGCCTTCATCGACTGCCCGATCGGTGATGGATCAGGGTCCTTGGCGAATGGATGCACGGCCGTGATGTCGTGACCGTCGGTCTCGACTTCGTAGGCACCCCAATTGGTCAGCGTGAGACGCCGAGTCATAGTTCCCCTCCTGCTGCGGCAAACCTAGCTGGTTCCGTATTTCCGACCGGGCCCACCGGGGAACGGCGATTGCGACAAAACTGGCCGCCGGGTCAACACACTGGGTTACCCGGCTTCGAGTGTTTCCCTTACAAGGCGGCTCACCACGGCTCCATCCATCCCGCCGGGGCCATTCTTCATAATGTGCCCGATCACCTGGCCCATCTGCTTCGGATCGCTCGCCTTTAGTTCCATGATCGCCACCCGGACCACCTCCGCCGTCTCGGTCTCGGAGAGCGACCTCGCAACCCAGCGATCGAGGTATTCGACCTCGTATGCCAGTTTCTCCGCCTGTTCGACACCACGCTCGCCGGCGGCGACGAATTCCTCGCGGGCCTTATCCATCTTCTTCACATAGGCGGCGATCACATTTGCATACAGCTCGTCACTTTGCGGATCACCGCTAAAGCCCTTCTCGGAACGGGAGCGCGACACCTCCGTTTCGACCTGTCGAATGACGTCGAGACGACGCCTGTCTTGGGCCCGCATGGCATCTTTGAGCTCCTCGATGAGCTCGTCGTGGATAGACATAACGACGAAATCGTAACCGCAGAACGGCATTGTTCCTGCGAATCTGTCGTGGGGAGCATGAATTTGACGATCGATTCGGAGTCGGGTTTCAAAAAACTGCTTGACCCTCCGCACCACTGCACCTATCGTTGCTGGGCGGCTTGTGAATGCATTCACATTCAAGGCCGTTTCGTTACGCAAAGACAGAAAGAAACCAATGCTGACTATCACCGATTGGAGAGAACTCTCGGCCTGCCGTTATTCGGAGCCGGGTCTTTTCTTCCCGATCGGGACCACCGGTCCAGCCGTCGATCAGATCGAGTCCGCTAAGGAGATTTGTTCGACATGCTCAGTCCAAGAGGAGTGCCTGAACTACGCCCTGGAGACCAACCAGGAAGCCGGGGTATGGGGTGCCTACGCAGAGGACGAGCGCAGGCGACTTCGCAAGCGCTGGCTCGCTGAGCGGCGTCGTCGCGCTTCCTAGCGCACCGACGTACTTCAACCGGGGGGAATCCCGAATCG
The DNA here is from genome assembly GCA_964194935.1 of uncultured Kiloniellaceae bacterium. Classification (GTDB taxonomy): domain Bacteria; phylum Actinomycetota; class Acidimicrobiia; order Spongiisociales; family UBA11373; genus JACZWZ01. The sequence goes on along the minus strand of CAXMOL010000106.1, from coordinate 31,668 downwards.
AATGAGGCCTCGCCACTCGGCGAGGCTTCCTTCATTGAAGACTCGCTATCCGAAACCGATGGTGCGGTCCCGCTCCGCCTCGATGTCCACATAGGAGACCTTGTCGACGACCAGGCCCCGCCGGCGGCCATCGAGGTCGGTGATCCACCACACCTGCGACTCGCTCGCCATTGCAGCTTCGAAGTCGGAGACGAAGGCATCGACGTCTTCGATCTCTAATTCGATCTCTCGCGGCGCAAAGGTCACGCCAATCTTGACCTGGACGGTGGTGGAGTCACTCATGGCGCGCATAGTAGGCCGGCACTCGCTGCGATCGAGCCTTCGTCGTAGTCTCGGTCCCGTGACCGAGACTACGACCCGAACCGAGACGGACAAGCGCCTTGATCACGGCAATGGAGATCACGACCGCTTCGCCCACTACGTGCGCAAGGCAGACATCGTGCGCAGCAACGTCGAGGGCATGGAAGTGATGGCGCTCTGCGGCAAGAAGTGGATTCCCAACCGGGATCCCGACCGCTACCCGATTTGCCCGACATGCAAGGAAATCATGTCGACGCTACGCGGAGCCGAGACCTCCGACTGACGGCTACTTCAGTCGCTCTTGATCACCAGGTCGGGATGGGTGCGGACCCGGGGCCGCGAGGCCTCGATTGCGCTCGCAATCGCATCGAATGCTGCTGCCGCCTCAGAGTCCGGGCTTGCCACGTACACCGGTTCGCCTCGGTCGGCGCCTTCGCGCAGGGCGGTGACCAGCGGAATGCTCCCCAGCAAAGGAACCCCCAACTCCTCGGCCAGCTCTGCTCCACCGCCACTTCCAAAGATCGGGTATCGCTTGCCGTCATCGCCTGCAAACCACGACATGTTTTCAACTACACCCAATACGTCCTGGTTCACCTTGGCCGCCATCTCGGCTGCACGCTTGGCGACCCGCTGTGCGGTGGGCTGCGGGGTGGTGACCACGATCGCCTGCGATCTCGGGAGAAACTGAGAAATTGAAATCGCGACATCTCCGGTCCCCGGCGGCATATCGATCAACAGATACTCCGGTTCGTCCCACCAGACGTCGTTGAGGAACTGCTCGAGCGCCTTGTGCAGCATCGGGCCACGCCAAACGACTGCCTGGTCCTCACCAACGAAGTAGTCCATCGAGATCGCCCGTACTCCGTGGGCAGCGGGTGCAATGATCAAGTCGCCCAAGGCGGTGGGCGGATCGGTGATTCCGAGCATCTTGGGGATGGAGTAACCCCAGACATCTGCGTCGATGACTCCGACGTCGTGCCCAAGTGCCGCCAGCGCTACCGCAGTGTTGGCGGTCACCGAGGACTTGCCGACCCCTCCCTTGCCCGAGGCAACAGCAATCACCCTCGTTCTTGAACCAGGTCCACCAGCTGTGCCCTCGTCTTTGAGCCGCGCCGCTAGCGCGGCAACATCGGCTTCGGTCATGATCGCGATATCGACGGCGACATCGCCTATGTCGTCGAATTCCTTTACGGCAGCGGCGATCTTCTCGCCTAGTACCTGAACAGGCCAGACCGGTGTCGGCACCGCGACACCCACCCGTGCCGTCGAGTCTTCAACAACGACCTCGCGGACCATCCCCAGTTCGGCCAGGTTCCGCCGCAGGGACGGATCGACGACGCTGTCCACGGCCTTGCGAAGCTCGGCTAGATCGGTCACGACGGGTCCTCGGGTTCGGGGCGAGAGATGGTACCGAGGCTTCGGTTCGACTCCGACGGGCCTACCAAGCACCTCCGCCACCGCCACCGCCGCCGCCACCGCCGCCGCCCGAGAAACCACCGCCGCCGCCCGACGAGGACGGTGGGGCAAAGGCGCCGTTCAGTGCACTTGCGATGCCGGAAATGGCGTTTGATGAATGGCCCCCGTATCCATGGGTTCCATACCAATAGAGGTTGCTGGTGTGCACCTCCTCTGGTGCACCCAGCCGAGCGGCCTCCAGGACATCCTCGGCGACTCCGAGGGCAATGCCGTACACCAGGTAGTCCTCCCATAGGACGAGGGACATCGGCGGCGCCTCCTGGAGTCGGCTGAAGTCCTCCAGATAGCGCTTAAAGGCGAGCCACCTGGCATTGGCCAGTGCGCCTTGTGTTGTCCGGCGCACCCAGATCGAACGACGCGCCGCCAATAACAATGTCAATACCAGGGAGAACACACCGAGCACGACGATCCCGAATCGGAGGAGAAACAAGTCGATCGACTCGATAACTGAATCAACGATGGGCGCAGCCACAAACCACCCGATCAAGCCAAGCGCGATAAAGGTGACGAAGATGGTTCCTGGCCCGCTAAAACGCGAGACCGGCTCCAAAAGGCCGGCGGATGTCACAGCCTGTTCAACCTTCTCGCGAAACGAGCGATAGGTAGTGGCGTTCTCGGCTGCATCCTCTCGAATCTTCTTGCGAAACTCCATCAGCGGCTGCGGACCGTCGGCCACGACGCGGGTTACGACAGTCACCACTGACCGCTCGTAGGCCTTCAGGGATTGCTCGGTGTCGCCAAGACCGATCTCGAGATCCGACACGGTTTCGCTCTTCAGCCCTCCCCAGGTGCGGTGCTCGACCGACGTCGGCTCCGCTACGAACACGCCACGCCGAATCAGATCGAAAAGGGTCGCCGTGAATTCGGCCTCATCGGCCGCCCCCTGCGAAACCATCGCACCCACGACAGCAGGGCGGTGGGCTGTCGGTATGGAATGCTCATAGTCCTGGTCGTATTCGATACGTGGTTCCTTGCCGTAGCGCCGAAATCCCCACAGGTAGACAAGCGGTATCGGCACCAAGAAGAGCAGCAGCGTGAGCAACGTGATGTTGCGTTCGTGCACGAAATGAGCAGCATTCGCAGCGTCGTCCACAGCGCGGACCTCGAGCGCGGCCTCCTCGGCTAGAACGCTCTGCAGACCGACTCCTCGCACTACCGAGGCCCCCTCGGTAGAAGTGAGTAGCGAGCGAGGAAAGGTGACCCGGAATTCTACGAATTGCCGATTCGGAACATCCGTCGCCACCAGTGTCGGAGAGACTCCGTCGGACCCGAGGTCGGTTACTCCATCTACAGAGGCCGGATGGCCCCACACCCGAACATCGCCAGAGCCGGCGCCATCAGGCAGCAGCATCTCAGCCTCTACCGCGTTGAGAGCGAAATCCCACTCGTCTCCCCACACCTTCAGGTTTACGTCGACGATGTCGTCATAGGCAACGGCAAGGCCTTGCATGCGGTAGGTGACGGTAAAGGTTCGCCTTTCGTCGGTAGCGCGGTAATGCCACACCACCCGAACCCTCGAACCAAGGTTTTCGACTCCATAGGTACCAGGCTCACCGGTCGATCCGAGTGCCGTAGGAGCACCAGAGGTGTATGCGACCGCGTTCTCAGAGACCTCGATGTTGGTCATAACCTCGCCGGGCCGGATCGGAATATCGCGATACGCGCCCTGAAAGGTTCCGTCGAACGAAAAGGTCAAATGCTCGGCGACGGTGACCGAGCCGTCGTCGTGGACACCGACGATGACACGAGCGTTTGTGATCCGAAACGACTTCGCCAACGCAGCCGGAATTGCGAGGGCGCTCAGCAGCGCGACAAAAGCCGCGACAGCGAGCGCTCGCTTCAGAAGCTCACCTCCGGAGCGGACCGGGCATCGTTCTCGACCTCGAAATACTCGCGTGCTACGAACCCGAACATCCCAGCGACAAGATTCGACGGGACCGTCTGCACTGCGTTGTTGTAGGACAAGGTCGTGTCGTTGTAGATCTGTCGGGCGACCGAGATCTTGTTCTCTGTCTCCGACAGGTCGGCCTGCAAGCTGCGGAAGTTCTCGCTGGCCCGCAACTCCGGATAGTCCTCGGCCAAGGCGAACAACTTGCGCAGCGCCCCGGTAAGGAAGTCCTCCGCCTGGGCCTGTTGCTCCACCGTGCCTGCCTCTTGAGCCGCAGCCCGGGCTCTGACCACGGCTTCAAACGTTTCGCGCTCGTGTGAGGCGTAGCCCTTCACCGTTTCGATGAGATTCGGGATCAGGTCGTAGCGCCTCTTCAGCTGTACATCGACCTGGGACCATGCGTTGTCTGTTCGATTCCGAAGCCGGATCAGGCGGTTATAGATCGCAATGGCACCCAACAGAAGGACACCAGCAACGACGCCAATGATTACTGCCATGGACTGAGCGTAATCGCGCAACCCGATCGCAGCGTGCCATGTCGCCTCAGACCCAAGTGTTCGTAGACTCGGCGGTGAGCCAACGAAGGACCACCCCATGACGCAGGACCCATTCAGCGCCCGGGAGACGATCGAAACGCCCCTCGGGCAACGGGAGATCTTCCGCATCGGTGCGTTGTCGACCATCGCCGATATCAACGCGCTCCCCTACTCCATAAAGGTGCTGCTCGAGGCCGTGCTGCGCAACCACGACGGTCACACAATCACGGATGAAGACGTACAAGCTCTGGCCGGCTATGACGCGTCCAAAGTCGAGGAGACCGAGATTGCCTTCCGTCCTGGGCGGGTCGTACTCCAAGACTTCACAGGTGTGCCGGCCGTCGTGGATCTCGCCGCGATGCGATCCGCGATCGTCCGTATGACAGGAGACGAGTCCGCTGCCCAACTCGTAAACCCGCAGGTGCAATCCGACCTCGTTATCGACCACTCGGTGCAGGTCGATGCCTTCAATTCACCGCTCGCTCTAAAGATCAACAGCGACCGGGAGTTCGAACGAAACCAAGAACGGTACGAATTCCTCAAGTGGGGACAACAGGCCTTCTCCAACTTCCGAGTGGTGCCCCCATCCACAGGCATCGTCCATCAAGTAAATCTCGAATATCTGGCAAAAGTGGTGTGGGACGAAGATGGCCGCCTCTACCCGGATTCACTGGTGGGCACCGACTCGCACACCACGATGATCAATGGTCTTGGAGTACTCGGCTGGGGTGTCGGCGGCATCGAAGCTGAGGCCGCGATGGTCGGCCAGCCAATCTTCATGCTGGTTCCCGAGGTCGTCGGATTCCGTCTCACCGGGAGTCTTCCGGAGGGGACGACCGCCACCGACCTGGTACTGCGGGTCACCCAGATGCTGCGCGCCCACGGCGTCGTCGGAAAATTCGTCGAGTTCTTCGGGGCGGGATTGGCCGACATGCCACTGGCCAACCGGGCGACCATTGCCAACATGGCCCCGGAATACGGAGCCACCGTCGGCTACTTCCCGGTAGACGAGCAGACCACCAAGTACCTGCGCCTGACCGGACGCGACGAAGCACTCGTCGAGACCGTGGAGCAGTACTACCGCTTACAGGGTTTGTGGCGAGACGAGTCACACGACATCACCTATTCGAGCATTGTCGAGCTGGACATGGGGACGGTCGAGCCATCGCTTGCCGGTCCCAAGCGACCGCAGGATCGGATCGATCTCGGAGCAATGCAACAGACCTGGAGAGCAGGCCTCGACACCACCTTTGCCAACCGCAACGACGACCCGATCGCCGTCTCCAGCGCTGACGGCGATTTCGATCTCTCCACTGGTGACGTGGTGATCGCAGCAATCACGTCCTGCACCAACACGTCGAACCCGGACGTCATGGTCGGTGCAGGACTTATCGCCCGCAAAGCCCGCGAGAAGGGACTAAACCGCAAACCATGGGTAAAGACCTCGTTTGCCCCCGGGTCCAAGGTCGTGACCGAATACCTGGGAGCGGCCGGATTGACCGCCGACCTCGAAGCACTCGGCTTCTTTCTTGTCGGCTACGGGTGCACGACGTGCATCGGCAACTCTGGACCACTGCCGGCCGAGATCAGCGCCGCCGTGCACGAAGGCAATGTCGTTGTTGCCTCAGTGCTGTCGGGAAACCGGAACTTCGAAGGGCGAATCAGCCCAGACGTAAGGGCCAACTACCTTGCTTCGCCTCCTCTGGTGGTCGCCTATGCGATCGCCGGGACCGTGGACATCGATCTCACCACCGATCCGATAGGAGTGGACTCCAACGGCAACGATGTACTACTGCGGGATATCTGGCCGACCCAGGAGGAGATCTCTGCAATCGTCGCCGCCACAGTGTCCAGCGATCAGTTCAGCCGGCAATACGGAGCCGTGTTCGAAGGGGCCGACGAGTGGAAAGCAATCGAAGTCTCCGGTGGTGACCTCTTTGCTTGGGAAGAAACCAGCACCTACATCCAGGAACCGCCGTTCTTCGCCGATCTCGGCGAGGTTCCGGCACCGATTGCCCCGATCGCAGGGGCCCGAGCCTTGCTCAAGCTGGGTGATTCCGTGACCACCGACCACATCAGCCCGGCCGGGGCCATAGGACCAGACACTCCGGCCGGCCAGTTCCTCGCCGATCGCCAGATCGAGCGATCCATGTTCAACTCCTACGGATCGCGGCGTGGCAACGACTTGGTCATGACCAGAGGCACCTTTGCCAACATACGAATCCGCAACGAGTTGGCTCCAGGAACCGAAGGCGGGTTTACGACCGATTTCACGGACGACAACGTCAAGACGGTGTACGAGGCATCGCTTTCCTATCGGGATGCCGGTATTCCGCTGCTGGTCATCGGCGGCAAGGACTACGGAATGGGTTCGAGCCGCGACTGGGCCGCCAAGGGCGCCTATCTGCTCGGAGTGAGAGCGGTCATCGTCGACTCATTCGAGCGGATCCACCGCTCCAACCTGGTGATGATGGGGGTTCTCCCCCTCACCTTCCTTCCCGGAACCAATGCCGCCACATACGGCATCGATGGAACCGAGTCCTACGACATCGCCGTCGACGATGACCTGACGCCTCGACAAGAGATCAATGTCCGAGCCACGAGAGCCGACGGTGAAGTGATCGAATTCGCCACGGTGGCCAGAGTCGACACCCCGGTGGAAGTCGAGTACCTCCGCCACGGCGGCATTCTCCACATGGTGCTGCGACGCATGGCCGCTGATCATTGAGCGAGCGCCTCACGCTCGTAGAGATCGACGTCCCGTTTCGCCGACCGTTGCAAACGGCTGCCGGAAGAATGGTCGGCCGCCGATCTGTTCTGGTCGCCGTCGAGACTCCAGACTCCATCGGCTGGGGCGAGGCTCCCGCCTTTCCTTCCGGGAGATTCGGGACCGCGGATGAAGCTTTCCGTGATCTCGCCCAACCGGAGGAATGGTCCAGCGCAGGCCCATCCACTCCGATCGCACACGCGGCTCTAGAGGCAGCCAGAGCCGATGCCGCGGCACGACGCGAGGGAGTACCGCTCCACGAGTGGCTCGGTGCAACCGGACGATCCGTGGCGGCCCGACACCCGATAGGCCTGCTCGACCCAGAGCGAGTCCCCGACGAGATCGCCTGGCTCGAGACTCATGGCATCTCGGCGATAAAGCTCAAGATCGCTCCCCAACGCGATGTTGCCCCGGTCGCAGCTCTACGGCAGGCTCTTCCTGATCTAGACATAGGAGTCGATGCCAACGCCTCGTATCGCGACCCGGCTGATCCGGTGTTCGCTGAGCTCGACGCCGCCGAAGTCTCCTTTATCGAGCAGCCATTCCCACCCGAGGCATTGGAGGCACACCGCTCGCTGCGATCGACCGTATCGATGTCGGTATGCGTGGACGAGGCGATCACCTCCGAAGTCGAGGCATCTCGGGTCATCGCCGCCGAAGCTGCCGACGTCTTGGCCATAAAGCTCAACCGCCATGGTCTCAGCAGCTTCGGACGCATCACCGCCGCGGCTGTCGAACACGGCCTCGGCGTTCGAATCGGAGGCACGTTCGACACCGCGATTGGTCGGCTCCACCTTCTGGCAGCCTCAGGAATTCCGGGTGTTGTCGATGCCGCGGTGGGTCCCCCCAGCGCCTATCTGGCGAACGACATCGCGGAGTATCCAACGCTCGAGGCCGGTCGCGTCGCGCCTCAACCGCTACCGGGGATCGGCACCATTCCGAACGACGAGGCCTTGGCCCGGGTCGAGATACGCCGCACCACGGTCGAACTGCCGTGACCGCCTCACTCGTCACGCACCTCGAATGCTCGGCCACCGGGATGCGGTATCCGGCCAACCAGCCGCACGGCCTCTCGGAGACCGGCAAACCGCTGCTGGTCCGATACGACCTCGAAGCGGCGCGCCAAACCCTCACCCGAGACGACCTGGCGACGAGGCCACACGACATGTGGCGACTGCGAGAACTCCTGCCGATGCAGGACCGCACGAACATCGTGTCGCTCGGCGAGCCGGTGACTCCACTGATACGACTCCGCGACCAGGCTGCGACAACGGTGCTCGTAAAGGACGAGAGCCGACTCCCGACGGGTTCGTTCAAGGCCCGCGGTCTCGCCGTCGCCGTCTCAATGGCCCTCGAATTGGGGCTGACAAGGCTGGCGATGCCGACCAACGGCAACGCCGGAGCCGCCCTGGCGGCCTACGGGGCGCGGGCCGGAATCGAGACATTCATCTTCTGTCCGGCCGACACTCCCGAGACAAATGTGCGCGAGATCGCACTCCACGGCGGACGGGTGTGGCGGGTCGACGGTCTCATCGACGACTGCGGCAAGATCGTTGCCGCAGGTGTGGACCCGATGGGCTGGTTCGACGTCTCCACGCTGAAGGAGCCCTACCGGATCGAGGGTAAAAAGACGATGGGGCTCGAGCTAGCCGAGCAACTCGGATGGGAGTTGCCGGATGTGATTCTCTATCCGACCGGAGGTGGCACCGGTCTGATAGGCATGTGGAAAGCATTCCAGGAGCTGCGCGAGATCGGCTGGCTCGATGGGCCGATGCCGCGCATGGTGGCGGTGCAGTCGACCGGGTGTGCCCCGATCGTTCGGGCGTTTGATGCAGGAGCCACTCACGCCGAACGCTGGGAGGACGCTTCGACCATCGCCAGCGGGATCCGGGTCCCGGCTGCCATAGGTGACTTCTTGATCCTGTCCGCTTTGCGAGAAAGCGGTGGGTTCGCGATCGCCGTCGACGATGAATCGATCCTCGATTCACAACAGTCTGTAGCGCGTGAACAAGGTCTGCTGTTGTCTCCCGAAGGTGCGGCCACCCACGCCGCGATGACCGCGGCGGTCCAATCGGGCTTGATAGATCAAGAGGAGCGAGCGGTCTTGTTCAATTGCGGGTCCGGTCTCAAATACCCCATGCCGGCAATGGACAGCAAGCTTCCCCCGGGGCCGATCGACTGGGATTCTCTGACCTGATCGATCGACTCCGCCGGGTACTCTGTAAGGCCTGCCATGAAAGTCATCGAACACCTCGAGAGCGCCACACAGCCGCTCATCTCCTTTGAGATCATCCCGCCGCAACGTGGCGGGCGCCTCGACTCGCTGGTGGGCCTCATCGAGGATCTCGCCCAATTCAATCCTCCGTTCATAGACATCACGAGCCACGCAGCCGAGGTGATCTACGAGGAGACAGCAGCGGGCGTCGAGAAGCGAATAAAGCGCAAACGTCCCGGCACCCTGGGTATCTGTGCCCTCATCCAGAACAAGTACGACATCGATGCCGTGCCCCACGTTCTGTGTGAGGGGTTCACCCGCCAAGAGACCGAGGACTTCCTCATCGAGCTGTATTTTCTCGGCATCGACAACGTGCTGGCGATCAGGGGTGACGACTCCGGATACCAGAAGCCGCTCGAGCACGGTCGGAGTCGCAACGATCACGCCAGCGACCTCATCGCCCAGATCGGGGCCATGAACCAGGGGGATTTCCTCGAAGAGCTTCTTGATGCTTCACCCACGGACTTCTGTGTCGGCGCGGCTGCGTACCCCGAGAAGCACTTTGAGGCACCCAACATGTCTGCCGACGTCGCCAGGGTCAAGGAGAAGATTGAGGCCGGAGCGTCCTACGTCGTTACTCAGATGTTCTTCGACAACGCCCACTACTACAAACTGGTCGAAGAGTGCCGCAGCCAAGGGATCTCTGCTCCGATAATCCCCGGACTCAAGACCGTGACCACCAAGCGCCATTTGACCACGATCCCGAGCAACTTTTACTGCGAGATACCTGTCGAATTGGCCGAGGCTGTCGCCGCAGCCGAAGACAACCAGGTGAGCGACGTAGGTGCCGCCTGGGCGCTCGAACAGACTCGGGATCTGCTCGAGCATGGAGTTCCGGCGGTGCACTTCTACGTGATGGGCAACGCCCGGACGATTGAAAAGATCGTTCCCCAGATCGGGCTATAACAATGCCACGCCACTTGGTCGCCATGGCGGCGGAAGTTTCGTTAATCGCCGTCGGTTGCGCCAGTGGTGCATCGACGACCGGGGCAGCTCAGCTCGGGTACCGATAGGCGACACGGACGCGCTCCGGTGCGGCTGAATTGGATCCACGCGGCGGTACGCTGCGCCCATGGAATCGACCGAGGACCAAGCCCCTGAACAGGCGCCTTCGGTCCCTCACACCCCAGCCCGCCGGTGGCCATTCGGTGCCCTGACACTCATCGTTGTCGCCGCCATCGCGGTCGGGATAGCTCTATTCGGCGGCAACGCAGATTCGGATGGCTCAGACCCCAATCTCGACGAAGCACTCGGTCTTCCGACTCAGAACGGCGAGACGGCACCCGACTTCTCGATAGATCTACTCGACGGAACGAGTTTCCGACTCACCGATCATCTCGCCTCCGACGGCCGTCCCGTGATCCTCAATCTCTGGGCGTCCTGGTGCGGACCATGCCGCGCCGAAATGCCGGCATTTGATGCCGCCTCCAAGGTTCGCCGCGATGTCCTGTTCTTGGGAGTCGCCGTCGAAGACGACCCCACGGCGGCCCGAGAGTTTGCAGCAGAAATCGGGGTGTCGTACCCACTGGCAATCGACGAGGACGACAGGGTCGGACGTCGCTATCCATCACCCGGCCTGCCTGCGACCTACCTCATCTCGTCCGACGGAGCCATCGTCCGTACGATCTTCGGCCAGATAGATGAGGACCAACTCGAAGAACTGATAGCCGACTCGTTCGGTCTCTAGAGCGACCACCACAGAGGCGCCACCAAGGCCACCACCGCGAGGGTCAACAGTGTTAGTGGAAAGCCGAGTCGCGAGTAGTCGCCGAAGCGGTAACCACCGGGACCCCACACCATCGTGTTCGTCTGATATCCGATAGGGGTAAGAAATGAGGCGGAGGCAGTAAGCGCGACGGTCGCCGCAAACGCACGAGGATCGGCACCGGCTTCCGCCGCAACCGCTATCGCGACGGGGAACACGAGTACCGCTGCCCCGTTGTTGGTTACCGCTTCAGTCAAAACAAGCGTCAGCAGAGCGACACCTACCAGTACCGCCGGAGTGCCCAACCCATCGAGGGCTACAACCAACCCATCGGCGGCCGTCGCCGCAAGACCGGTAGCCGCAATCGCGGCACTGAGCCCGAACGAACCTGCGATCAACACCACGACGTTTAGATCTACTGCCCGTCGCGCCTCGCTGGGAGTCAGCACTCCAAGCAAGACCATTGCGAACGCCCCGAGTAGCGATGCCTCAAGGATCGGCAACAGCCCGGTCGCGGCCGTACCGATCACAGCGCCTCCGACCAGTGCAGCAGGGCCGACCTTTGTAGAGCGGGCCGGCTCGGTCCCAGCGAGCTGTGAAACCATCAGGAAGTCCCCAGTTCCGTGCCACCTGGCACGGAACTCCGGTGCAGCGAGAAGCAGCAAGGTGTCACCAACCCGTAGCTCGACGTCGCCGAGCTTGCCGAGCACACGTTGATCAGCCCGATGAATCGCCAGAACCGCGCCCCGATACCGCTGGCGGAATCCGATGTCACGCAACGATCGGGCCACGAGGGCCGATCCGGCACCCACCACCGCCTCGAAGAACGCCATCCGGCCCGGAGGGATGCCCCCGCCGGTCTCGGCGGCCGGGACGAGCCCGGCTCGCTCTTGCAGATCGGCAGCCTCGAGAGCGTTTCCGACGAATCGCAACGTGTCGCCACCGCGAAGCGTGAAGTCGGGAGCAACCGCCCCCACCAGATTGCCCTGACGCTCAACCTGAACCAAGAACACACCAGCGAGATGGCGCAGTCCGGCCTCTTCGACCGTCATCCGGTCAACGGGTCCCTCCGGTACAACCGTCATCTCGACTGTGTACTCACGTGAGTCCTCGATATCGCTCCGGGCCGAACGTCGGGTCGGCAGCACAACAGGCGAGGCGAACACGACGAACACGAGACCAACGAGTGCCACCGGCAGCCCCAGCTTGGCTAGTTCGAAGAATCCGAACGCCTCAAAACCGGCCTCTTCCAACAAGCCGGAGACGACGAGGTTGGTTGAAGTGCCAATAACGGTGACCATGCCGCCCAGGATCGCGGCAAACGAGAGCGGCATCAGCAACCGGCTGACGGGGCGACCAACCCGCTCCGACCATCGGCCCACCGCTGGAGCAAGCATCGCCACAATCGGGGTGTTGCTCAGAAAGGCAGACGCTGCGGCCGACGGCGCCACCAACCGGGCCAACGTCATCCGCTCCCCAGCAGACCGCCCAGCCACGATGTCGACCAGTCGGTTCAATACACCGGTCCTCTCGATGCCGGCCGCGACGACGAACAAGGCGGCGACGGTGATCGGAGCGGCGTTGCTAAATCCTGCAAACGCCTGTGCGGGCTCCAGCACATCGAGCACCAACAAGGCGACTACGGCTCCCATAACCACTCCCGCAGGGGCGGTTAGGTCGAGGATCAACAGCGTGACTGTGATCGCGATCACGCCAAGGGTCAGCCACGCCTCCCAAGTCATGTGCGCTGGAATCCAACAAGCATCGACTCCGAGCGTAGGACACCCCACGACCAGCAACGCGGCACGCACGAGCGGAACTGGGTCGAGTACAGCCGGCGCACCAAACCCGCCTAGGAAGTGTCGCCGAGATAGATCGGGCCCGAACTCCCACCGTTTATGTGCTCTCGCAGAGACGGAACGACGGCAGACGGATAGAACCGCAGATCAGCCAGGGCGTCGACAGCAACCCATTCAACGCCGACCTGATAGCGGTCCTCCTCATGACCATCCCCATGGTCGGCGACATAGGCGGCGGCGAACATGAATTCGAGGACATGATCGCCGGGGTCGAACGGCCAGTCGGGACGCAGCGCCACGATCAGTTCACGTATCCAGAGCAAGGGTCCGGGGATCACCTCGACCCCCGTTTCCTCGCGGACTTCTCTCACCAGGGTGGCCTCGAGAGTTTCGCCGAGGTGTTGTCCCCCGCCCGGCAAGATGTACCAATCGGGGCCGGGATCGGCCGGAGTCCGATTGCGAGTAACCAGCAACCGCCCGTCGGCCACTACGACTGCCTTGGCCGACGGTCGAAAGCGCTTGGTGGCGCCGTCTTTCACCGACCGCGCCAGTCCGGCCGTCGCTTTTCGAGAAAGGCGCGGACACCTTCGGCTGCATCCTCGGTCGCGGCGACAGCTGTCAACCCGCTGTGGAGGTGGCCGATTGCCGTATCGAAGTCCAAGTCCTCCACAGCGAAGAATGCATCTCGGCCCATTCGCAGAATCGCCGGACTCATGGCAACCAGCGAATCAACCACGAGATCGACCGCTGCATCCAACTCAGCACGCGAAGTCACCCGGCTGACCACACCAAGGCGCAGCGCTTCCTCCGCCGAGATTCGGCGCCCGGTCATCATCAGCTCGAGAGCCGCCTTGTGAGGCATGACGCGCTGCAAGATGGCCGTGATCATCATTGGCCAAAGGCCCACCTTGATTTCGGGGGTTCCAAAGGTGGCCTCGTCAACAGCAATCACGACGTCGCAAGCTGCAGCCAAACCAAAGCCCCCAGCCAGGGCATGGCCATTTACTCGGGCGACCGTCGGCTTGCCGGCCGACCTCATTGAGCGGAACAGTGCGGCAAGTGCCCCCCGATCGTCGTGGCCGGCCAGTGGATCGTCAACGAACCCGGCGCTGAGATCACCCCCCGCAGAAAACGCCTGATCCCCGGCACCGGTGATCACGATCACCCGCACCTCGTCGTCGCTGGCAGCGGCGTCAACGAAGCCGGCCATCTCAGCCATGGCGGCGTTGGACAGAGGATTTCTCCTCCCGGGATCATCCATCGTGATGGTCGCTCGGGGCGGTGTTACTTCGTAATGCAGCACGATCAATACCTCACTACCGAGGTATTGAGGTTACCGACCGCTGCTAGGCGGCGAACGCTCCGCGCCGCTCCAGTACCCGTCGCAGAGCCATCACCAACTCGGGGTCGTAGTCATAAGCCGCCCCCTGATGCAACACCTCCATTGCCTCCATAGGCGCCGCACCCTCGGCAACATCGCTGTCGTAACGCGCTGCGATCCGAATCAGTTGCGACGACCGTGTCACGTCTTGATCCCGAACCTGGCCCTCTCTTCGATACGGAGCGTGCTGGCGGGCAACTATCGCAGCAACCTTCTCGAGGTACTTCGCTTCACCGATGATCGCCGCGCTCCAACCTGCCACGTCGCTGAACGAGTAGTCGCTACCAACAGTCGGGTTGGCAAGAGCGATTCGACCGATGTCATGCAGTAGCGCCGCGTACTCGAGCCGTCCCAGCTCAGAGGCACCCAACCCAATCTCGGCGCCTGCCGCCACGGCAAGTTCGGCGGTTCGTGCTGAATGCCCGCTCACCACTTGACCGCTCGCCTCCGGGATAGCCCCAAGGGCTCGAATGGTCTGGTCGTAGGTGCGCCTTGTGCCCTGGAGTCGGTGCAGCGACACATAGGAGAAAAGATATGGGAGCCCGGCGAGCGGTACTGCCCACCATCCCATTGGCTCGGCCGTGACGGCGAACAAGGCGACAGACGAGTACACGATCGTATAGGCGGGCCAGTCCTCGAGCGTCCGCAACGCTATTAGGCGACGCGCCACCACGCGTCGTTGCTCGGAGAACAGGGACCTCGCAAACACGGTCGCGCCGAACCCAAGGATGGCAGCAAGCGCAAAGACGGCCAGAACTCCCGGATGAGCGGGACTGGTGGAGGACACGGTCAAGAGGCCTCCAGCGAACCCCAAAGCAAACACCAGCACGCCGATTGGCTCAGCCGGAAACATGTCGCGGGCTACTCGGGGCCCGTGGCGGACGTGCACGATCAGTCGGCCAAGAGGAAGGGCGATCGCGGCCGGACCGAGCACCACCACAAGCGATCCGCCGCTCATTAGAGCAATTGCCCCGGCAACACCCATCGAGAGCGACACCCTTCGATCCGGCGCAGTCGGGGTCGTCACCACATACGCCGCCAAATAGGTCACGACCAGAGCAGGGAATTCGATCCCCGGCCACCACGCGACAGCCGTCGCTCCCCCGACAGTCAAGGGCACGACAACCAGGACCACCGAAATCACGCGACTACGCACGACGAGACCTCTCTTGCACCAGACGCTCGACCTCGGCGAAGGTCTCTTCGTCCGGAGGTCCGTACACGACTTCGCCACTCGCAACGGTCTCGATGAGGCCTGTCACGACGTCGACACCGTGTCGCCTCTCATCTGCGCGGAGCTGTTCGAACGCAGCCGACTGGGATCGAGCCGATCGATACGACCGGGTGCTGGTCATCAAGTCGAAATCGTCCGCCGCACCCAATATCCGGGCAATGATCGGACGAGGGATCTCGGGGACCTCACTTCTCGAGATAGCAGCGACCGCAGCCGCAAGGAAGTCAACCTGGCCCAACAACTCCTCGACGACTCGCACGCTTCGCTCAAGCCTGGCTTTCTCATCATCCCCGAGCGGGCCTTCCTTGCTGATCAGATCCGGCGGAGCGGCGAGTTTTCCCACGTCGTGAATCAGCGCGGCCCATCGCAGCACTTCGAGCTGATCCGGATCGAGCCCAAGACGTTCTCCGGCCATTCGACAGAACTGGGCAACGCGTTCGGTGTGCCCCTTGGTATACGGGTCAAGTGCCTCGACCGCCTTTACGAATCCGCTCACCGTGTCCTCGTGGGCCTGCCGCATCCGGGAATAGACGGCAAAACCTGAGTGTCCGATCAGGAAAGTGCCGACGACCATCGGCAGTGCCGCAGGGCCGACCAGCAGATAGGCGGCTCCGATCAAGGCCCCGTAGGCCCCCAGCACGGCGTGAACCAGATGATTGGCCAACATCCGGGACCAAGGCCGGAGAGAACGATCCGGGTAGGCCACTTTCACGTACAGGGCGACCAGACGAAAGTTGACCCAGTTGTAGACAAGGGACGCCAGCGCGGCCCCGCCGACCAGCACCGGAACGTCGGAGATGAGCAGAGTGCTCTGGGGCAAGAAGGGGTATAGAACCAGCGCACCGATGGCCGTGGACAGCACCAACTGGCCAAAGTTGTAGGCAGGCTGGCGCCATCTCCGCAGACGGAGGTCCTCGGGGTGAAGTACCGCGACGGCAGCCATGAGGGTGACGGCCAGCACTGCGCTGTCCCGATCGAAAATAACCATGCCGCTGAACGCAACCATGATCGAGGACGAGATAAAGAGGCGGTCGTTTACCTCGACCGACCAGAATTCCAGGATTACAAAAGCGACGGCAAAGGTCCCCCACAACCAGAGAGGGTGAGGGTCGCTTTGAAGAACGAAGAGCACAACGACTACAACCGCACCCGCCCCAGCCGATACGGCGGCAAGAATTGCGGTTCTACGGTCGATCTGTTTTGAGTTCATAAGCAGGTAGCGGGCCGCCCGGGTCAGTCACTTAGCCGACACGCCAGCCCATGCTGTACTGCCGGCAGATCTCACTGGTCTTCTTCCCACGGTCAACCATTTGAATCACCTCCGGTTCCCTTTCTGGAGAAGTCTCACCGCTTTCGCAGTGGATATCCGCTTCACTCGTCGAGGGCTAGCCGTACAGGTGACCCGGGCAACCCGGGGTCGCTGACCGTGTCAATGTCTCCATCGGCACGATCAATGCCCACCTTCACTTGTCAATGTGTGCCACGGGGCACACGCCAAATGGGGCGGTCTCACGACCCTCCCGCTACCGGTCCAAGCTGGCCAGAGGCCCCTTGAACACAACAAAGCGGACGCACCCCCGGGTCAGGGGATGACGTCCGCCCACCGACACAATACCTGGATTCCGTACTACGTGTGCTGCCCGGTTGGCCGGAGTGACAGAGGGTGTCCGGTTGGCTACGCTTTGTGGTGGAAGGGTTGCTCTCGATGGACACGCAAGAGCTGGAAGAGACGTTGGCACGGCTCCCCTCGATCACCGCAGTCAGGGTTGCGACTGAAGGCGATGATGTGACCGAGGTCCACGTGCTCGCGTCTCCGCAAAAGGCGCCAAAGCAGGTCGTTCGCGACGTGCAGACGGTGGCGCTCGCCCGATTCGGTATCACGCTCGATCGGCGTGTCATCTCAGTAGTGCAGATCGGGCTGGATTCGATCGCCGCCGACGATGATCGGCCGGCAATCATGGGCGTCCACGAGATTCCCGAGGGGCCACGCACAACGGTTGCGGTGACATTGGGGTGGCACGGCGAGGAGTACGCCGGGACCGCCACCGGCCCCGCGGCGCAGTCGGCTCGGCTGCGCCTGGTCGGCGAGGCGGCACTGCGGGCCATCGAATCACTCCTCGGGGACGACGTCTTGGCCCTGGATTCGATAGGCAATCCCGCCATCGGGATGAAGACGGTGATCGTTGCAGTCGTCGTCGCAACAGGCGAGCGTGGCGAGGAAATGTCCGTTGGATCCGCATTGAGCAGCGGAGACGAGTCAGAAACGGCGGTACGTGCCGTGCTCAACGCGGTAAACCGGAGGATCGGGCGCCCGTAGCCCGCAACCAGGCGCCAGGCTTCCATCTGATGTTGCTGGATACGGGATACTGGGTACCCACATACCCGCCATGGAGCCTCACGCCTTGACGCCCAAGATCTCCAGCTACTCCGGTACCGGCGCAGTTGCCGTGACCCCCCACCATGAAGCAACCGCCGCCGCGCTGCGAGCAATGGACGCGGGCGGTTCGGCCGCCGATGCAGTAATTGCGGCCAACGCAGTCCTCGGAGTGGTGCTCCCATCGACATGCGGAATCGGCGGGGACCTCTTTGCCATCGTCCACCAACCCGGGATGGATCGACCCGACGTGCTCAATGCGAGCGGCAGGGGTGGATCGGGTCTCAGCGCAGCGGCGCTACGGGAGGCAGGACATACTCGAATGCCCACCTACGGAACGTCCACAATCTCGGTACCGGGATGCGTCGACGGATGGGCGGCACTACAGGATCGACACGGACGGCTCGACTTCAGGGCAGTTCTGGCGGATGCGATCGCATTGGGTGAAGAGGGCTTCGAAGTATCGGTTGAGTTCGCCGAAACGCTCGAACGGTTGGCGGACTCCCTCGTTGGTCAACCGTCGGCGGAAGCCCTGTACCCCGACGGCACACCCCCCAGAGCTGGCGCAACTCTCCGACGACGAGACCTAGCGGCAACGTTGGAAACCATCGCCACAGACGGGCGAGCGGGGTTTTATGAGAGCAGCATCGCCGCAGCGGTCGCCAAGGCCACGGAGGGCGTGCTCACCACCGAGGACCTCGCCGCCAATGACGTTGATTGGGTCGAACCACTGAGTATCGATGTGTTCGGCCTCACCGGCTGGACCATCCCGCCGAACAGCCAGGGGTACATCACGCTCGCTGCCGCCTGGGTGCTGGAACGACTCGGCCCACCAGCCGATGCGACTGATCCCGCTTTCCATCACGCGGTGATAGAGGCCTATCGAGCCTTCGCCTGGGAACGAAACGACGTGGTCGCAGATCCGGATCACCTTCCATGGGAACTCTCTGAATATCTAGCTTCCGAACGGCTGGATCAGCGTCTCCAGGCTATCGCTCCCAACGCAGTCGCCGACTGGCCAGAACCGACTCCAGGCCCAGCCGGCACGGCCTTTTTCTGCGCAATCGACGCCGACGGCATGGCGGTCTCATGCATCCAGTCCAACTACTTCGGCATCGGCAGCCGGATCTCCGCCGGCTCGACCGGGGTATTTCTCCACAACCGCGCCGCAGGTTTCTCGGTGACCGCAGGACACCCCAATGAAGCAGGGCCCGGCAAGCGACCACTACACACCTTGGCGCCGACACTGTGGACCAGAGGCGACGAACCTGCGCTCATCCTTGGGACTCGCGGGGGTGACCAACAACCGCAATACCTCGCACAGATGGTGGCCGCCATGCTGATCGCCGAACTCGACCCGATCGAAGCCCAGGCACTCCCAAGGTGGAGTATCGAGGGCACCGACGAAGGGCCTGCTGTTCAGGTCGAATCCGGGATGCCGGAACACGTCATCACCGGCCTGGGCGCGCTAGGTCATACGATCCTGCCGGGGCCGGCCAACACCCCCGGTTGGGGCCCCGTTTCAGTGATAGCCATCGACGCTGATGGGGTTAGGACCGCCGCGGCCGACCCACGTGTGAGTACAGCCACCGCCGCCGGCGAATGACATTCGCCCCCAGATCCCACGGTCGTACACTTGGAGCATGCGCCGCATAACCAAATTGGGTGGATACGCCATCGGAGTCGGAGCCGGTATCGCTGCCGTTATCTGGCTGGTAAAGGACCGACTACTAGGCCCCGAAACCGTTCCGGTCACCCCCGCCGAGGCTCCGGCCTTTCGGGTTGCTCCCGGTCCCCCAACTGCTCTGCAGACCACCGACGACGACCTCTCGCAAGTTAAGGGCATCGGACCCGTCTACCGGGCGCGCCTGGAGCAGTCAGGCATAACGACGTTCTCGGCTCTCGGCTCGGCATCCGCGGCCGAGGTCGCGTCAACGGCCGAGGTCGCCAATGAGAAGGCCGCCGACTGGATTCGACAAGCCGCAGACCTGACTGCTGACTGATCCTTGCCCTACCTCATCGCTCCCGAGGAGCTGGGTGACCTGCTTGGAGATGAACCCGGCTACCGCACCGATCAGGTGCGAGAGTGGCTCTACGAACACCCGGTGCTCGAACCGAGCGACATGACCAATCTCCCGGCCCAGATCCGGGATCGTCTCGGACCAACCCACTGGCCCTTTTCGGTCGAGCTCGAACAATCGGCCGACGGCGGCCGCACCCGCAAGTGGTTGTTCCGAGCTCCAGATGGAGCCGCCATAGAGGCGGTCCTGATGGGGTACCCACGTCGCACAACGCTGTGCATCAGCAGCCAGGCAGGGTGTGCAATGGCCTGCACCTTCTGCGCAACCGGTCAGTTCGGTTTCGAACGTCATCTCCAGGCGGGAGAAATCGCCGCGCAGGTGGCCTATGCGACGGCATCATTGCGCGACCACCCCATGGAAGGCTCACCGCAACGCGTGTCCAACGTGGTGTTCATGGGGATGGGCGAACCACTCGCCAACTACAAGAGGGTGCGAGAAGCCATAAGACGCCTCGTCGAGGTGATGGGGATGTCGGCACGGTCGATCACCGTCTCGACGGTCGGCGTTGTTCCCGGAATCAATCAACTGGCAGACGAGCCCTGGCCGGTGACCCTCGCCTTGAGCCTTCATGCCGCCAACGACGAACTGCGAGAATCGCTCGTTCCGCTCAATGCTCGGTACCCGATCGATGATTTGCTCGCCGCAGTGCGGCGCTTTACCCAAGGCAAGGGTCGACGGGTCACATTGGAGTGGACGTTGATGGACGGGATAAACGACACGCCCGACCAGGCAAGGGCCCTCGCCGCCATCGCTCGTGACCTCAGGGCACACATCAACATCATCCCCATGAATCCGACTCCACTGGCACCGCAACAGCGGCCTCCCGACGCCCGGATCCATCAGTTCGTCGACGAGATCGGGCGCCAGGGCGCAAACGTGACGCTTCGAAATACGCGCGGCTCAGAAATCGATGCAGCCTGCGGCCAGCTACGGGTTCGCACGGCTTCGGAATAGCAATGCCGGATCGACCAGACTCCGAGTCCGCCACACAGGAGTAGAGCTCATGACCATCGAAGCCGGCGATCGGGCTCCAGAGTTCACCCTCTCCGACCACGAGGGCAAACCGACGGCCCTCACCGACTTCTCGGGATCGCACCTGCTCCTCTACTTCTACCCGAAAGCCTTCACCCCCGGATGCACGACCCAGGCCTGTGACTTGCGCGACCGCCATGATCTCTTCCTCGAAGCAGGGTGGAAGGTCGCCGGCATCAGCCCCGACCCGGTCACCAAGCTCGCCAAATTCCACGCCAAACACGATCTTCCATTCCCCCTGCTATCCGACGAAGACCACGCCGTTGCATCCTCTTACGGCGCGTGGGGGATCAAGAAGAACTACGGCAGGGAATACGAGGGATTGATCCGCTCAACCTTCGTGATAGGGCCCTCAGGCGATGTCGAACACGCCAAGCGGAACGTAAAGGCATCAGGTCACGGAGAGCGCATGGTGCGCAACATCTCGGCCGACTGATTCCTAACCCGCAACCCCTCCGGCTCAGTACAATCCCGCCTCCGTGACTCGTTCCAACCGCCTGCTACTCGGATTCCTGATCGCGCTCGGCTCGATTGTCGGCGGAGCCCTATTCCTTTTCGGGATCGATCGCGCCACCAACGGTGGTGAGGTCCTGGGAGACGTCACCGTAAATGGTGTCGAACTCGGCGGACTCGATGAATTCGAAGCTCTCGAGCGGGTACGAGCGATGGAACAGGAACTGGCCGCGACACCAATCCCCGTCGTTGTGGCCGGCAGAGTCTTCAGCCTTGATCCGACGACAGTCGGATTCGAAATCGACGAACACGCGATTGTCGACGCGGCCTTGGACAACGGTCGTAGCGGCAGCGTATTCGTCCAAGCCGGCTGGTGGCTCGGTCACTTCGGCAACGCCGACGCCGAGATCGCTACCCCGTATACCTACGACGCCGCAGCGCTCGAGGCAGCGATCCTCGACTGGCAGATGAACGGCATTTCGGATCCGGCGCACCCCGGTGACGTCTCGGTCGACGACGGGTCGATCGTGTACTCATACCCACGCAGCGGCACCGGCATCGAGATGGACATGGCCGTCGCGGCAGTCGACGCGGTCCTCACAGATCGCTCCCGCAGCGCCATCGAGTTGCCCACTAGGCAAATCCAGGCTGTTCTCGGTGAAGCCGATATCGATGCAGTCGTCGATCGGATTGCCACAATTCTCGCCGGACCCGTAACACTGCAAGCGACCGAATTGGGTCGGGAAATCAACATCCCCCGTTCTGTCCTGGCCGACGCACTGATCGTGCAACGCCTCGACGACACCGAGGACGGGGTACCGAAATTCGAGATGAAGTTTGATGACGGCACCGTTCTCAACTACATCGCCGCCTTTGCGCCGTATCTCGAAACGGATCCGTCGGACGCCGAGCTCGTCATCGATGAGGTCGAAGACGTCGTTTCTGTCACCCCCAGCGTTCCGGTCCAGGAGCCGGATCCAACTGGTTTGGTCGAGGCTGCATGGACCGCGGTCAACGTTGATACCCGGGTAGCTGAGATGCCCTATCACGCCGGACGGGAAGCGGATCTATCCACCGCTGACGTCGAGGCCTTTGGTGTAAAGGAACTGATCGGCGAGTTCACCACCCACCACTCGTGCTGCCAGGCGAGGGTGACCAACATCCAACAGATCGCCGACGACGTGGACGGCGCTTGGGTGATGCCCGGCGAGGTCTTCTCCTTGAACGCACACGTCGGGCAGCGCTTCGTCAGGAACGGCTACGTGTGCGCCGGAGCTCTTTTGCGCGGCGAAATCGTGGACGAGGGCCCGATTTGCATCGGCGGTGGGACGAGTCAATTCACCACCACCATGTACAACGCAATCTTCTTCTCCGGCGTCGAAGACGTCTACCACTTCAAACACACAGCTTGGTTCAGCCGCT
Organism: uncultured Kiloniellaceae bacterium; assembly: GCA_964194935.1. GTDB lineage: Bacteria > Actinomycetota > Acidimicrobiia > Spongiisociales > UBA11373 > JACZWZ01. The sequence continues at coordinate 8,945 of CAXMOL010000106.1, read as the reverse complement.
ACCCCGAGGGCCGCGAAGCCACGCTGGGTTTCCCCAACCCGGACCTGGTGTTTCGCAACAACACCGATTCGGTGATCGTGATCGAGACATCACACACCGACACTTCGATCACCGTAAAGTTCTACGGAGACAACGGTGGGATCGATGTCGAAGCCGGGCTGTCGGGTCGGTACAACCACAGCGGCATCAAAGATGGTGGCTGCGTTCCCAACGACGCACCATCGGGGACCGTATTCCAGAAGGGATCACCCGGCTGGACCGTGACCGTGTACCGCTACATCACCTACCCGGATGGCACCAAGACGACCGAACGCTGGGTCGAGCGCTACCAAGGGCTGTGGAAGCTCAAGAGCTGTTAGAGCCCGGCCGCCACCACGAACTGGAACACGAGGTTGGCTGCAAGGATCGTCGTTTGCGACCCTTGATCCGTCATCGGATTGACCTCGTTTAGTGCAAACCCGTCCGCACGGTTGGCCAGCGGCAGCATCAGATCGAGCAGCAGGCGCGACGACAGACCGCCCGGCTCCTGCCAGCCGACTCCCGGAGCGAACGCCGGATCGAGCACGTCGATGTCGACCGATACCACCAGATGATCTGCGTCGCCGATGACCCCGAGTATCTGTTCCACCGTCGCCTCAGAGGGCTGCGATAGAACCTTCGTGGCGGTGAGTTCGGTGAGTCCGATCTCGTCGATAAACAGCTTGGATGACGGAAAGTTGAAGTTCCTGGTACCGACCTGGACACAGTGTCGGGCATCTACCCGGTCCAACTCGAGTGATCGCCTCATCCCGCTCGATTGGCTGTGAGTGCCTTGGGACTCGCTGTGGTCGAGCAAATCGAGATGGGCATCGAAGTGCACAATCGCCACCGACCCTCCGACGGCGTCATGGACCCCGGCTGCGGCTGGGAAGAAGACCGAGTCGTCGCCTCCGATCACCACCGGTACTCGACCGTTCTTCGCTTCTCCCCTCACCTTGGAACGGGTCGCCTCGATCGTCGCCATAAGGTCATGCGGAACCACAGAAGCGTCGCCGACGTCATGCAAGGCGCTCGGTTCAAAGGGCACGATCTCGTCACGATCTATCCAGTAGATCTGACCGTCCTCGACCCGCATCTTCATCCAGTCGAGGTGGCGCCGCACCTCGTCCGGTGCGTATCGAGATCCAGGCCTGCCTAGCGTTGCAGCGCCGTCAAAAGGCACGCCGATGAGCGAGAACTCTTTCATGTCGACACGCTAGACCTCGCGCACGCCTTGGAGTGCCAACCAGATGCCGACAAGCACCAGTGCGACCGCCAACACTCGTCCCAGATTCGCCAGGACCCGTTCGCTCAGCGAACCCGTCCGGATCAGACCCAAAGCGACCAAGGCCACAGACGCCGACACCAGCCCGGGCAACATCGCACCCACCCCGTCCGACGCAGCGGAAGTGAGCACGAGGGTGATTGTCTCCGGGGAAATCACCCTCGGAAAAGCCACAGGCCACAGCGCGGCTCCAAAGCCGTCGGGAACTGGCTCAGCGGGCGGCACCGAAACGAAGAGCATCCGGGCGGCAACGATCACAAGTACCAAACCGGCAGCAATTCGGAAGGTCTCCGGAGAAATCTCTAGAGCGTCCAGCAACGATCGCGCCAGAGCCGCCAACGCGAGCAAGGCGCCCAGACCAATCGCGGCTCCGGATGCCAGCGGGCCCATCCGGGCCTTTCCATCCGAGTGCTCAGGCACTCCCAGCCGAGTCCGCATCGGGTTCAGCGCCGCCATGTAGGCGACGAGCATCAGCAGCCCATTCATCCAACCTCCTCCATCGCCTCCAGCACGGGAAGCGCCGACAGAAGCGCCGACAACACGTGCTGCTGATCATCCATCTGGGTATAGCCCCGATAGAACCAGGCTCCCGACTCCAGTGACGTCGTCGCCCCACCAGTGGCCTCGTCTGCCGAGATCTGACGCCGGACCATGAACCCGGCAGTGCACACCAATCGCTCCTCAATCGCCGCGGTCAGATCCGCCAGACGCGGTTCCTCGACGCTGAGCCGATGCAGTGCCCCAATCCCCTCACCGGCTGTGCCAACCCCTGCTGGTGGACCCGGATACCAACGCAACCAGAGGTTGATCCCGTCCCCACGGCGCTGCGCCTCGAACCGCAACCGAATCCCGAAATAGCCGGCGAGGCGCCTGGCGTACTCAACGCGGCCCGTCGTGAGCAGATCGGGGCGAATATCGCTGACCGTATATGCAGCCCAGTGATCAGGCAGGCTTGTGGCGTAGCCTTCAAGGCGGTTGCGGTCCTCACCCATGTAGTCAAGGGTCAGCCCGGCTGCGTCTCCCCACCCCTCGCCCGGCATCTGACGATCGAGTAGGGCAAGTGCCCACGCAGCCTCACCGGTGGCAAACGGACCGAACGACTCCCGCGGCTCTTCCGCACGGATGTCCCAGGAGGCAAAGATGCTCCCGTTCTCCTGTTGCTGGCCCACCAAGAACCGGCCAATGCCGCGCATCAACTCATCATGAATCGGGTCGCCGGTGGCCCTACGTCGAATCGAAAGCGCCGCCAACAGCAAACCGTTGGCGCCGAGCGGGATATCCCCGCCGGGCTGCCATCCCATCCAGCCACCGTGCTCGACTATGTCGTTGAGGGCGTGAGCCAGCCCTCTATCGGCCGCGGCAAGGAGGTCGGGATCACCGATGACCTCGTACGCCTGATAGAGCGCCATGGTGACACCGCCATGTCGGGCGTAGTTGTAGCCCTGATTGATGACATCTTCGTTGCGATCGAAGCCATAGGTGTACGTGCCATCGTCGGCCATTCCCCCGACCAGCCACGTCGTGGCGGCCTCGATAGAGGCAGAAACCTCGAGTGCCGTCACTGGAGGACAAACCTCAGCGGGAACAACAGCGACTCTGATCACGGCGCCGCCGATGATCAGAACCGACAGATGGAGAGCGATCCGTTTTCTCATCTGTTGCGATTTCAGCATGTGACCATCACGAGCATGGCATCATCGCACCGTGCCAGATCCAATCGACGTCCTTTTATTGCTGGCGCTGCCGGCGTCGGGCAAGTCGGAGGTGCGCCGATATCTCGATCATCTCGACCCGTCCTCCGCTCTTCGGGACATGGCGCTCGGCCCCACGGCTCAACTCGACGACTACCCATATGTCCACCTCATGCGCCGAATCTCCGAGGAATTGAGGGCGCTGGGAGAAGACCCGGTCTTCTTCGAATCCGACGAATCACCCTGGCTAGATCCCAACGACTGGCTGACGCTCATCCACCTCCTGAACGAGGACTTCTCATTGATGGTGGGAGCCGGAGGGCACAAGCAGTCCCCATCGGAATTGCTGCATCGCTTCGATCGGGCCCGAGTCCTTGCCGGTACTGCTGCACCTTTCGAAGCGCTCGATCGACGAGTCCGCAAAGCTGTCGAACTCCAGATCACCGACGACGTGGCCAACCTTCAACCAATCAAAAGAGCCGACCAGGGCTCCACGGTCGTCATCGAGTTCGCCAGAGGCGGGCCCCAGGGCGCAGACCTACCGCTCCCCCACCCACTCGGATACGCCTCCTCAATCGGTGCACTGGCCGGTGAGATTCGCTCGAGATGCTCGATCCTCTACGTCTGGGTGGAACCGGCGGAAAGTCGGCGGCGCAACCGGGATCGGGCGATGCCGGGAAAAGAAGGTGACGCCTCGATTCTGCACCACGGAGTTCCCGAAGAGGTGATGCTTCAGAACTACGGAACCGACGACATGGTCTGGCTCGAGACCGAGGCCCGTCTTCCCGGGACGATCCCGATCGGATCGATCGACATCCCGATACAGCGCTTCGACAACCGCACCGACCGGACGTCGTTTCTTCGAGCAGAATCCGAGACCTGGCCGGCCAAATCGGTTCGGCTCTTGCATCAAGATTTATCAGCAGCGCTCAGACGCCTCGCCAGTCAGCAGTAATCAGGCGATCGGACATTCACGTCGGCGATCCAACGGCTCCGCAGACCACATCGGTAGTCTCCTGATATGCGCTACCAGCCAGCGATCGACGCGGTTACGGGCGAGCGATACCTACCGGTCGCCGAGCGGGGGCGCCATTTGCTGGACGAGCCTCTGCTCAACAAGGGAACCGCATTTTCTGCTCAGGAAAGGGAATCGCTCGGCGTCCTCGGCTTGCTGCCGACCCACGTGTCGACGCTCGCCGAACAGGTCGAGCGTGCCCTGGATCAGATCGCCCACAAAGAAGCCAATCTCCAGAAGCACATCTACTTGGCCGGACTACAGGATCGCAACGAGACGCTCTTCTATCGGACGATTCTCGACAACCTCACCGCGACTGTGCCCCTCATCTACACCCCCACAGTTGCCGAGGCGTGTCGGCATTGGAGCAAGATTTTCCGCCGAGGTCGCGGGATATACGTGACCCCGGGAGATCGGGGACGCATCGACATGCTCCTGCGCAACGCATCCATGCGGGAGGCGGCGGTCATAGTTGCAACCGATAACGAGCGGATCCTGGGAATCGGAGACCAGGGTGCCGGAGGGATGGGCATCCCGATCGGAAAACTTGCGCTGTACACGGCGGGGGCAGGTATCCATCCCTCACTATGCCTGCCGGTGTCGCTGGACGTGGGAACCAACAACGAGGAATTGCTCGACGATCCGCTGTATCTCGGAGTTCGCCAACCGCGTTTGCGCGGCGCGGACTACTGGTCACTCGTCGACGAGTTCGTTGAGGCCGTACAGCGAGTCTTCCCGGCAGCGATTCTGCAGTGGGAAGACTTTGCCAATCTGACTTCGTTCCGTCATCTCGATATGTACCGCGATGTTCTCCCGTCATTCAACGACGACATCCAGGGCACGGCAGCGATGGTCGTCGGAGGTCTCCTGGCCGCAATGAGACTGCTCGGCGAACGCGTGTCCGACCAAAGGGTGGTGATCGCTGGGGCCGGATCCGCTGGGATCGGGATCGCCCGCCAAATCCGCTCTGCCATGGAACAAGAGGGGATCGGACGCGGCGAGGCCCATCGACGGATAATCCTCACCGACAGCAAGGGGCTGATCGTGGCAGGCCGTCAAGGTCTCGACGATCGCAAGGCCCAATTCGCCGCTCAGCCGAGCGTCGTCGCAGGCTGGGAAGGCCAGGGCGACCTCCTCGATCTCGAGGCCACCATCCGCGGCCATACTCCATCCGTCCTCGTCGGAGTCACCGGTCAACCGGGCACCTTTACCGAGCCGATGATCAGGACCATGGCCAAGACCCATGATCGACCGATCGTCATGCCTCTGTCCAACCCCACAACGTTTAGTGAGGCAACGCCGTCCGACATCCTGGCCTGGTCCGAGGGTCGGGCGCTGGTGGGCACGGGCAGTCCGTTCGATGATGTGACCCACGACGGGACCCGGCATCTGATCGGACAGGCGAACAACGTATTCGTCTTCCCGGGTGTGGGTCTCGGAGCCGTCGTGTCTCGCGCCAAACGCATAACGCTTGGGATGTTTCTTGCTGCGTCAAAGACCCTCGCCAACGAGGTCAGCGACGATCGCCTCAAACAGGGGGGCCTGTTCCCGGCAATCACTGACGTGCGGGGCGTCTCGCTCAAGGTCGCCCTCGCCGTCATCGACGCCGCGGTAGCCGAAGGCGTCGCCGAGCCGCTGCTCGACCCTGTAGCTGCTGTAAGCCGGGCTTCATGGGAGCCCTACTACCTGCCGTACCGACCGGCATAGCCTCGACTGCACCGGGGTGACAGTAGATCTGAGGCTCTGGGCTAGCTCGGCCGGGCCCAGTTGCGCTGGTCAGTCATGACGGTATCGATCGAGCCCGATGAGCATTCGCCACTCCTCGGTCCGAGCCAGAGTCCCCTTACCAACCGGCATCCCGGTCCCCTCGGCGACGCGGTTCATCATTTCGAAATTGGCTACTACCCCGGCGGCGTCCACCACCGCCGCAGAGCCCAGCAACTCCGCCAGCAATGATCTGGCGTCGGCGGGGTCATCCGACCCGACTGCTGCGTCGGTAAACCGTATAAGGGCCCGGCCGCCTGCGAGCAGTGGATCGATCGACGGGTCCGTGATGGACCTTGGGTCGAAAGGTATGTTGGCGATTTCGCTGCTCGCACGGAGCATCTGGCTGTGCGCCAAGACTCAGTAGAAGCACTCGTTCAATGCCGAGGTGCGCGCCGCCACCAACTCCATCTGCGGCCTGGCAAGACCACGCACAAACTGCAGGTCCTGCATTTGTCCATAGGTCAGGTAGAGCTGCCCATGCATGTCCTCCTGCGCCTCGGATTCGGAGGGCACCGCACTAAGCGCCTGCACGATCGATGCTCCACCAACCATCGGCACCCACGCTGCACTGGGGCGGGCCGCGAGGTCCTGTTCTCCCGACGGCTCACCTGCTTGGGGCTCAGGAAGTGTCGGCTCCGTCGCCCCCAACGACCGATGGAACGAATCGACCGCAGATGCACGGGCCACCACGCCGACTAGTTCCACGTATGCCGTCGAGCCGATGGTCGAAATGACCGACTCGGCCCAGATTCGAGTAGCGCGTCCCGGCGTCGACCCGAGCATCGCGGCGGCCGAAGTGGCGACAGCCGGCAGGAAAGGGCCCGACTCCAATGCGCCGTGACGAGACGCCCGAGCCGCCGCAGCAATCTCGACACGCTGGCGCCCATCCCAAGCGGATCCCGGCGCAGCAAGGCGCAACCACTCGCGAGCAAACACGGTCGGAATCTCGGGACGTACCGGCACCGACACGCCTTGCAGGAACTGCGTCATCGGGTCATTGAAGCAGTCGGATCAGCTCAGTCCACCGACTACCGTCCTGCGCCCCAACGAGAGAGTGCGATGGCAGGACGCCGCCTCGTCGTCACCGGACAAGGAACCTCAACCGCGGCGTACGCCGGAGTTGATTGGCTCGTGCTCGTGGCCACATCGGTTATCTGGGGAGCGTCGTTTCTCTTGATCGCCGAAGCGCTCGAATCTCTCGATCCCAGGGTTATCGCCTGGACTCGTCTGATGCTCGGCGCAGGTGTCCTAGTCCTCTTTCGACGGGCCCGTCGACGCATCGAAACCGAGGACCGTGCCCAAATCCTGGTCATAGGAATCGCTAGCGCCGGACTCCCCGCGATCCTCTTTGCCGTCGCCGAGCAAAACGTGTCCTCTGCGGTCGCAGGAATGCTGGTGAGCGCAACCCCCATCGCGACGGTGGTGGTCGCAGTAGCGCTCACCCGCGTTTGGCCGCGCGGACCGCAGCGATGGGGCCTCGTTATTGGATTTGCGGGGGTGGTGCTCATGGCGCTGCCCAATCTCTCCGGGTCCAACGCGGCACCGTTGGGGATAGCAATGGTCCTCTTGGCCGTCTTCTCCTACGGGCTAGGCAACAACATGTACCCGCCGCTCCAGCAGAAGTACGGGGCTATGGCCGTGATGATGTGGGCCCAGGCGGCAGCCGCGGTCGTCATGGCACCGCTCGGACTCACCGGACTGTCGTCATCCACATGGGAGTTGCTCCCGGTGCTGGCGATCGTGGTCCTCGGGGTGTTTGGTACCGGGCTCGCCCGGGCGATGCATGTGGCGTTGGTGGGACGGGTCGGTCCTTCACGAGGTGCGATCGCCGGCTACACGATCCCGGTAATCGCTCTTTCGCTGGGGGTGCTGGTTCGCAACGAGTCCGTGAGGCCAATTCAGGTGGCTGCGGTTGGAATCGCGGTCGCCGGTGCCTGGCTGGTCAGCCGACGCGAAGCCTCGTAGCAGCCGGTCGATTCAGACTCGGTCTGCCTTCTTCTCGTCGTAGAAGTCCAGACGGTGCAGCGGCATCACCAGCGACGTGAGCACGTTCATGGCGTGGGCGTTGATTCGCTTCAGATATCGATACAGCAAGGCCCGCGCCACCGCGTCTGGGGCTTCGGGAGTCTCTCCGGCAAGCAACTCCCTGACGCCGGCGTCGTACTCGTCTTGAACCCCATCTGATTCCTGGATCATCCGGTGGGCTGCGTCGACATCCCGCTCCCGAAAGACCCGGGCCGTCTCCCCAATCATGTCGGAGGTGCGATCGCGGTACTTGATGAGTGTGGCGACATCTGCTGCAGCGGAGAGATCGATACCAGCGTTGGCGATGTCCCAAATGTTCTTGGCGTAGTCACCGATCCGTTCTACGTCCTTTACCAGACCGACGAGGAACAGGCAATAGGGCAGGTCCATCCGGTTGGCGTGGAGCGACAGGTGGGCCACTACGCGTTTGCGGATGGACCTTTCAAGCTTGTTGACCTCGACGTCCTGCTTGTAGATCAGCGTGCGCAAGTCGGACGTGGGCGAAGTTTGCCCAAAGTACATCTCGCCCGCAGACATGGTCATCTCGCAAGTGATCTGCAACATGCGGGCAAAATCCGCCCCCATGGAGCCGAGGGGATCGTTGGACCGGAGGATGGACAGTAATTCACGCAGCATGGTAACCTCTCTGCCTATTGATCAAGCAAGTTACTCAAGTATGCCAACAGAGCCGGGAGACCGTAGAACAAACCGGCCACATAAGCGAGTGCGAACGGTCTCGATCTCGCAGCCAACCTAGCCAGCCGCTCGGCGGCATGTACCGGAATGTCACGGATGGCCGGCACAGGAAGGATCAGCAAGGTCGCGGATGCGTTGAACAGCAGGTGAACGACGGCAATCTGTAACCCCGCGCTCGCGTTCGGTCCGGATACAGCTAGCGCCGCCAACAAGGCCGTGACGGTAGTTCCAATATTGGCCCCGACCGTCACCGGGAACGCCTGCCGGGCCGTTAGCAAGCCCGCTCCCGCGAGGGGGACCAACAATGCCGTGGTGATGGAACTCGATTGCACCATGACGGTAACAACAGCCCCGACAGCGACCGCCAATACGACTGAACTCCCGAGGAACCGGGTGATGTACACCTCGACCCTCGTCTGTACCACTCCGCGCATGGTCCTTACCAGCA